>NZ_JBSSDE010000055.1:0-18135 GCF_054060435.1 Thermostichus sp. MS-CIW-34
GTGGATCGAACTGCACGGGCGGTCGGAAGCAGGAACCCGCCGAGACGACTGCGCAAGGAGCCATCCATGCGTAGCGTGGTAGGAATCTCCGGCCTTCAGGCCGGGGAGGATGTCAATTGCAGAGAGCGAGTACCTTTGCTCAACAGGGTTGAGATTTGTCAACTCTTCTATACAAACCTTCTCAATCCCTTTTTTCAACAACCTTGTAGTCGGTAGAGTGTAGGGCATCTTCTGGGAACAGGCGACGTCAGGATCCTTAGCCCTTAGCTGCCAGGTGATACCGGTCACCGCCCTGAAGCTCTTTTGGGTGCAAGCTGAGAGTAACTGTGGCCACTTCCCAGATCTAGGAGATCGTTTAACCATGCGCAACCTCTCTTCCGTTTTGCTGTTCGGGATCCCTTTGGTAAGCCTAGGCTGGACAGGGATCCCGGTGGTGGCCCAATCCGCCAATCCAGCCCTCTGCCAGCAATTTCCCCAAGACATTCGCTGCACCCTCTCTGCCCCCAGACAGGTGGGACAAGCGCCGCAACCCACATCCCGTCCTCGGATTGCAGTCTTGGACTTTGATTTCAGCAGCCTCAGCAATCCCTACAGCTTCCGCGAGGCTTCTCGGGGGGTGAGCGACCTGTTGGTGGATCGGCTGGTGAGAGATGGCACCTTTTCCGTCATCGAGCGCTCGCGGCTGGACGCGATCTTGGCCGAGCAGAACCTGGGTCTATCCGGTCGACTGGATGCCAACACCGCTGCTCAGGTAGGCCGGATCCTAGGGGTCGATGCGGTGATCCTCGGCAGTGTGACCCAGTTTGATGTGTCTGTGCGCCGTTCTGGGGGTGGGGCACCGGTCTTAACTCCCTTCGGCAGCTTCCCGCTGGCGGTGGGCGCTGAGTCAGTGGATGCCGATGCCAACGTGCAGCTGAATGCCCGCTTGGTGAGCACCAGTACTGCCGAGATCTTGGCCGTGGTTGAGGGCAAAGGCAACGCCAGCCAGTCGGATAGCACGGTCACGGTTGCCGGCTTTGGCGGGGGATCCGCCACCAGCAACGAAGAGAAGCTGTTGGTATTGGCAAGCCAACAAGCGGTGGAGCAAATTGCCCAGCAGTTGGCCGGTTTTGCCGGGCGCTTGGCAGCTCAGCCTCGCTCTCTGCCAACGGTTGACGCCTTGGTGGCGGATGTCTACGGCAACCAGGTGATCCTGAACAAGGGCAGCCGCGATGGCTATCGGGTGGGATTGATTCTTTCTGTGGAGCGCGTCGTCCGCGAGGTGAAGGATCCGGCCACGGGGACAGTCTTGCGCAAATTGACTGAGCCAGCCGGACAGGTCCAACTGACGGAGGTGGATGACAGCTCCAGTGTGGGACGCATTCTCAGCGGGGCAGGCTTCAAGGTTGGGGATGTGGCCAAGCCTGTCCAATGAGCTTTCCCAAGCCCTATCCTCAGGATCCCTCGATGGGAGCAAAGCCCTGCCGTTGCGTGTTTTCGGTTACGGTGCGCGGCTCTAAAAATTGCAGCAGGTAGTCGGGGCCGCCGGCTTTGGATCCCACGCCGGAGAGCTTGAAGCCGCCGAAGGGATGCCGCTCCACCAACGCCCCGGTGATCTCGCGGTTGATGTAGAGGTTGCCGACGGCAAAGTCCTGGCGAGCCTGTTGAATGTGAGAAGGGGTGCGGCTGTAGAGGCCGCCGGTGAGAGCGTAGGGGGTGGCATTGGCCATCTGCAGAGCAGAAGAAAAGTCCGGCGCTGAGATCACCGCCAAAACCGGGCCAAACAGCTCCCGCTGCGCCAGCTCTGACTGGGGATCCACCTGGCTGAACACAGTGGGGCCGACGAAGTAGCCTTTTTCCGGCACGGGCAGGCTGAGGTCGAGGCGGGCATCAGCCTTAGCCGATTGAATGGCCTGTTGCAGGCGAGCTTGGGCCTCTGCATCGATGACCGGGCCAACTTGGGTGCTGGGGTGGGCTGGATCCCCCACATTTAAAGAGCGCACCGCCTCGATGAGCCGCCCCAAGAACAGGTCGTGAATGGACTGCAAAACGATCGCCCGCGAGCAGGCGGAGCATTTCTGGCCACTGTAGCCAAAGGCGGAGTTGACCACTCCTTTGACCGCCTGATCCAGGTCGGCGCTTTCGTCGATGAGGATGGCGTTTTTGCCCCCCATCTCGGCAATGACCCGTTTGATGTGGTGCTGGCCCGGCTGCAGTTGCGCGGCTTGGGCGAGGATCTGGCAACCCACCGCCTGGGATCCGGTGAAGGCAATCAGGTGCACCCGCCGGTCTTGAACCAACAGGGGGCCGATGGCTTCGCCCACCCCCGGCAGGAATTGAAAGACACCCTCCGGGATCCCAGCTTCGGCAAGGGCCTTGAGGATAAACTCCGCCAGTTTGGCGGCGATCAGCGAAGATTGCTCCGCCGGCTTGAGGAGCACGCAGTTTCCGGCCACCAAAGCCGCCGCTGTCATGCCACAGGGGATGGAGAGGGGGAAGTTCCAGGGGGCGATCACCACCGCCACACCGCGGGGCTGGTAGTGGTAATGGTTGGTTTCGCCGGGCAGGTTGCACTCCCGTCCCCGATCCAGGGCCTCCATCTGCTGGGCGTAGTAGCGGCAAAAATCGATGGCCTCAGAAATTTCCCCATCGGCCTGGGCAATGGGCTTGCCCACCTCCAGCACCATCCAGGCAGCCAGCTCCGCCCGCTGGGCTTCGATTTGCTCCGCCACCCGCCGCAGGATCCCCGCCCTCACAGCCACAGGGGTGCGCCTCCAGCTGGGGAAGCTGGCTTGGGCCGCTGCCAAGGCTTGCTCCACCTGTTCCGGCTCGGTCAACCCAATTTCCGCTACCACCTGTTGGGGATCCGCAGGGTTGAGGGAGAGCATGGCTTGTTGGGTGGGGCGATATTCTCCGGCAATCCAGGGCTGAACCCTCTGACCCAGTTGAGGCCGGATCTCGTCCAATGCCTGAAAAAAGGGATCCCGCTGCTGGGGCTGGCTGAAATCCGTATCGGGAGCGGCGGCAAACGAGAGGGAAGGAGCTGGAAAAACGGATCCCTCCTCCAAGACCGGTGGGGCCAACAGCTGCTCGGGGTTGTAGCCCTGAACGCTTTGCCGCAGAAAAGAGGTGTTGGCGGTGTTTTCCAGCAAGCGCCGGATCAGGTAGGCCATGCCCGGCAGCAGCTCCCCGTAGGGGCAGTACACCCGCACCCGCTGTCCCTTCTGCACCAGGGCCTTGGCCAGGGGATCGGCCATGCCATAGAGCACCTGCAGTTCAAAAGCAGACTGGGGCACCTCCAGGGCTTGGGCAATGGCGATGGCTTTGGCCTGAGAGCGCACATTGTGGCTGGCGATGGCAGCGTGGAGATGGGTGTGGTGCTCCAACAAAAGCTGGGTCATGCGCTCGAAGTTGGCGTCGGTAGCAGACTTGCTGTTGTAAACCGGCTGCGGCCAGTGCTTTTGCGCCGCCAGGATGGTCTCTTGATCCCAGTAGGCCCCCTTGACCAAGCGCACCGTCACCGGGGATCCCCGCTCTTTGGCCCAGGCGATCAGGTTTTGCAGATCGGTGTAGCTATCCCGCAGGTAGGCTTGCAGCGTCAGGCCAACGTCGGTGCGGCTTTTGAACTCCGGCTCCAGCAGCAGCTCCTGCAAAATGGCCAGGGTGAGGGATTTGTAGCGGTACTGCTCCATGTCGAAATGGATCCCGACTCCCAGAGCTTCTGCCCGGCGCAACAGGATGCGAATCCGTTCCCCCACTCTGGTTTTGGCCCCCAGGGGATCGATGGGATCGAACTGGGAATAGAAGGCTGTCAGCTTTACCGACACTTGCGGCACCGGCTGCGGTTGTGGCCAGGTTTTGACCATCTTTGCCAAATGCTCCATCACCTGCAGATAGCGATCCAGGTAGGATTGGGCTTCCGCTTCGGTGATGACGGCTTCCCCCAGCAAATCCAGGGTGAAAGCCATACCCTGCCGGTGCAAAGCTTCCAGAGTTTTGCTGACTTGCTGTAGAGTTTCTCCGGCAATGTAGCGACGGGCCAAGACTTCCACAGCAGCGGTGAGAGTGCTGGCAGCCAATTGTCCTGGCAGGGAGTCGGGGTCTGCAAAGTTGAGCAGGCTTTTCAGCATTCCCGGCAATTCCACCGCCGGATCTGAAAGATACTCCTGCAAATGGCGGGCCACCTCAGCCTTACTTTTCAAGCTGGGCAAGACATCGATCAAGCGGAACAACTGGGTGCGCAAGTGGGGGTTTTCCATCGCCCAGGCCAGCAGCTTGTCCTCCCAGCGCAGTTGATCCCGCCACTGGGCCAGCAGGGATCGCTTCTCTCCCGAAAGAGAGGCGAACAGAGATTGGGCAAGAGCTTGGGTTTGGGCCTCGTAGGCAGTAGGAGCAGCTTGGGCAACCATCTGATGCACCGGGGGGCGGGATCCCTACCATCCTGTCATGGAAAGGATGGAACCTGAGGCCGATTTTGGGAAGATAATGGCAGATGGGGCCACTGCAAATCCTCAAACAGCTACACCGGGTATAAACAGCTTTGCAGGAGAAACTTATGCAGGCTTTTGTTGCAGGGGCTACAGGAGAAACCGGACGCCGCATTGTCAAAGAGTTGGTGGGCCGCGACATCCCGGTACGGGCGCTGGTGCGCAGCCATGAGCTGGCCGCTCGGGTTTTGCCCCCCGAAGCGGAAGTGGTGGTGGGGGATGTGCTGGATCCGGCCACGCTGGAGACGGGCATGGAAGGATGCACGGTGGTGCTCTGTGCCACCGGGGCCAGGCCCAGTTGGGATCCCTTTCAGCCCTACCGAGTCGACTATGAAGGCACCAAGAACCTGGTCGATGTGGCCAAAGCCAAAGGGATCCAACACTTTGTTTTAATCTCTTCCCTGTGTGTTTCCCAGCTGTTCCATCCCCTCAACTTGTTTTGGCTGATCCTGGTGTGGAAAAAACGCGCAGAAGAATACCTGCAAAAAAGCGGCCTCACCTACACCATCGTTCGACCGGGGGGCCTAAAAAACCAAGACAACGACGATGGCATTGTCCTATCCAAGGCGGATACCCTCTTTGACGGCAGCATCCCCCGCACGAAAGTAGCCCAAGTAGCCGTCGAAAGTTTATTCCAGCCCGCTGCCCAAAATCGCATCCTTGAGATCATCGCCAAGCCGGGTGTGCCCAACCAAGAATGGAGCGCTCTCTTTGCTATGGCAAGGTAGGTACCGAGCTGCATGCATGCTGCATACATTATGACTATGAGCGAGTATGAACGCGGCTCCCAGTTCCTCAGCAGGCTCGAACTTGGTGGGCGCATGGCACTCCTGGAAAGTCGATCCTGCATTGGTCGATAGTCTGCCGCAAAATGTCGGTGCCAAGCTAAACTTCTCGTTTTGCCCTTAACTTCCCTCTGTCTGGGAACCAGAAGACTTGGCCAACTGCTGCAAACGATTTAAGATCTGCGCCTCAGCGTTGGCATCGTGGAGTCGCAACGTCAGGCGGGGCACCCGCAGTGAAGCCGTAATCCGGCCTGAGGGCAGATCCAGCCACACCAGTTGCCCTTGAAAACAGCGACAGGCAGCCCCCCATTCCTGGGCCAGAGCCTCTACCTCTGACCAGACAAGGCAACGTGGCAGCAGCAGGTCGGTGGCCCACCCAGCCCCACACTCCCGCCGCCTGAGGACACGCACCTGCATGGATCCCTACATCCGCAAGGACTCCGTCCCGCTGACGCGAGCGGCGTAAAACTCGCACCAGGGATCCCCTTGCTCTCTGGCTTTGGTCTCCTTGCCGTGGAAGAGCCCACCCCGCTGGAAGAGGCGGTTGTAGAAGACTTGATCCAAAACCGGCTTCTGCTGGATGTTGCCGTTGTAGACCAGATTCATTATCGCCGGCACCGCCCCTTGGGCAAAGTAGCAGGCGGGATCCTCTGCCCGTGGGTAGGAAGCCAAAAAGTAGTTGGCTTCGTAGTTGCCGTCAATGGCCACCCGGCAAGACTCGCCGCTCACCACCTCCAAAGCCTGCCAGCGACCCCACCCCAGACTGCTGGCCACCGCATAGCCGCCGTGGATCCAGTCCGTGTCCTTCTCCAGCATCGGCCCCACCAGGGTTTCCCACTCCACCGATTCCATGATGTTGCCGAAGGTGTAGAACACACAGACATGCCCCGACTCGCGGATAAGAGCTTCCCCCACCCCCATCAGCTCAGCCTGCACTGCCTTCAGCTCCTGTAAAAAGCGATATTGAATGCGGTTGCAGTAGTTGGCAGGCATGCGCGTTAGCAACACGTTAAACGCGCGAATTTGCCCCCGCTCATCTCCGGCCAAAGGCAAGCCCCACAGAGCTTCGTTGACCGCATCGTAGTCCACTGCTGTTGTGGGCCGGGGGAACTGGAGCGGCTGCTCGATCAACTTGCCCATCCCTGGACTAGGAGTCAACAACTGGGGCCGCGGCAGCCGAGTGGCCTGGATCACGCAGTGATCCTTGCGCGTAACGGCCATACACTCCGTTTCTTCTGCCCCGTAGCTTCCCAGCTCGCCAAACGTGGCATCCAGAGCTGCCGCCACATAGCCCACCGCCAAGTGGTCAATGGGACGTGTGCGGTTGACCTGATCCCCGTACTTGCTCAGCCAACCTTCTGCATAGTGAGAATGGGTAAGCTGCACTTCCCCGCCTGAAGGTGTCACCTCAAACGCCAGCCGCCCAAATCCTAAAAAACTGAAGATCTGAGCTGCCACTGCCAGGCGCTCTTGGGTCTCCTGAATGCCAAGAGCCTTGAAAGCTCCGTACAGAAGACTGTAAAAGATCTCCTGGGCTGCCGTGCGCAGGATCCCTACTCCATCGATCCAGTCGGGATCTTCAATAGTCTGCTGCAGGAATAGGTTGTAGTGATGGCAGTGGAAGACAACCGGCTCTCCAAACAGGGAGATCAGCTTACGGTCGCGGTCGAGATGTAGATGCTCAAGCATAGGCAAGTGAACTCAGATAAACAATAGGGGATCCCACAAGCGCGGCAACTGCCCTCAGGCAAAGCTCGCCAGCCATTCTCGACTACTCAAACCGGCATGGCAATAGGCAGCCGCTCTCGGCCCAAAAGATCTGCTACTGCTTTGTAAAGAATGCGCAGCTCCTGTCGGGTCAGGGTGCCCTTTTCGAGACGGTTGCGGTCTAGGCCCGTTTTCAAAGACAGGCGCAGGGCCACAAAGTTGGGATCCGGAGCGTAGCGCTTGGCATAGTCCATCAAAGCCTGAGCCACAGACATAGTGCTGTCCTGCACAGGGGGCAGTAGCGGCTTTCCGTCAATCAGAATGGCTTTGATGCGCTCTGAAATGGCTCTGAGGTCGGTGATGGAACGGGTCAGGAGTAACACAAAGTAGGGGCTTTTGGGAAACGCTTTGATGACAACCCGCAACGCCGAAGTGCCGGCCAAAAGGTAGTCCGCCTCTTGGTCAGAGCTGACAAGCTGGCATAGACGACTGTTGGCCTGGACTAGGTCGCTGGCATAGGTGCCCAAAAGTTCTAGCGCCTGCTCCTCTTGGCTATCACTGACGTAGGTTACTTTGGCTACTGTGGTACCATCAGTGGCCCGCCCTATCAAAACAGCAATCAAGCCCGGAAGGCCGGCGATGTGCTGTTCAATCACGCTGCTGAGGGTTCGGATAGCCATGATCTGACTCCTTCCTGCGGCTACATGGGATAGCTTAAATGCACGTACATGCACGTACTATCCCATGTACTTATTCTACCAAAATGGATCAGATGCTTCCAGACAAATCTCCCGGCCGGCTTAGCTCCAGGGATCCCAGTGCTCATGAAATTGGCCTTCCAAGATGGCCTGACGCATCTTCTGGGTGTAGCGCATCAGCTCTGTGATGTTGTGGATGGAGAGCAGAGTGTAGCCCAGGATCTCTTGCGCGCGGATGAGGTGGCACAAGTAGGCGCGGCTAAAGTGGCGGCAGGTGTAGCAGGGACAGTCGGGATCGATGGGATCCAGGCTGCGGCGGTGCTCGGCATTTTTGATGTTCCAGCGTTTGCCCCGGCTGATCACCGTGCCATGGCGGGCATAACGGGTGGGGATCACGCAGTCGAACAAATCTATCCCGGCGGCCACGGCGGCCCGCATCTCTGCATAGGTGCCCACCCCCATGAGATAACGGGGGCGATCTGCCGGCAGTAGAGGGGCTGTTTGCCGCACAACGGCGTGCATAAACTCGACCGGCTCCCCCACACTCACCCCGCCAATGGCATAGCCCGGCAGATCCAACCGACAGACCTCTTCCACCGCCCGCCGGCGCAGCTCAGGGTAAACTCCCCCCTGCACAATGCCAAACAAAGCCTGATCTGAGCGACGATGGGCTTTCACGCACCGTTTCAGCCACTGGGTGGTTCGCCGCACCGCTGCTTCCACTTCCTCAGGGCTGGCAGGGTAGGGCGGGCACTCGTCGAAGGCCATGATGATGTCGGCCCCCAGGGCGTTTTGAATCTGGATGGATAGCTCTGGGGTGAAGTGAATGATGCGGCCATCGCGAGGAGAGCGGAACGTCACTCCCTCCTCGTTGATTTGGCGAATGGCGCTGAGGCTAAAGACCTGAAAGCCCCCTGAGTCGGTAAGGATGGGGCCCGACCAGCCCATAAAGCGGTGTAGCCCCCCTGCTGCTTGAATGATGTCCTCGCCGGGCTGTAGGTGCAGGTGATAGGTGTTGCTGAGAATAATATGGGCACCTGTCTCCTTGAGCTGGGCCGGGGTGAGGGTTTTCACGTTGGCCAAAGTTCCCACCGGCATAAAGCAAGGGGTTGGGATCCCGCCGTGGGGGGTGACGAAGTATCCCGCCCGCGCTTGGGTATGGGGGCAGGTGCCCTCGCAGGTGAAGGTAAAGTCGGCCAAGGTCAGCGTTATCGGCTTTAATCTTGTGCGCAGCAGAGCTTAGCACAGATAGAGCCGCCGGCAAGGGATCCCTTTTGCCAGCCTTGACAGGGATCCCCTGCTTTGGGCACACTTGTAGATCGCCGCGGAACTGGCGGAATGGTAGACGCGCTAGATTCAGGTTCTAGTGGCAGCAATGCCATCGGGGTTCAAGTCCCCGGTTCCGCACTCCCCCAAAATGGGTTTCAGGGGATACTGCCAGGTTGTCTGGCTTCACCTCCACTTCTAGAGGGCCAGCTCCTTTTCGATTTGGCCAAGCTTGATGCGGGCAAGGGCCAAGTTGCCTTTCTCTCGATCCAGAACCAGATAGAAAAACAAACCAGAGATGTGCTGGACTAGATGCATTAGGTGGTACTGAGTCTCCAGCAGGATAAGAACCTCCTCGATTTTGTCAGTAAGCTTAAGAGACTCAGCAACTCGCATTTTGGCGCGAATTACTTCTGTGTTTCCGGCGATTGCCAGCTCCAAGTTAGCTTCAGGAAAAGCGGGGCTGTTGGTGCCCTTATATCCCAAGCACATCCCAGTTTTCCAATCCCCCAGCGCTACCCCCAGTGCTCCATCGATGCTCAGAGCTTTTACCAAACTGTCTTGGAGTTTTTGCATGGCTGAGAGTGTTCCCCCTTTACAAAGCTCGTCGCTCTATAGTAAGTCTTCCGTTGAGAAATTTCAACTCGAAGCTTGCTTAAAAATGTTAGGATTTGATTATTTATAGGGTAAGTGAAACCAAATGCATTAGAGGAAGCTTATTGAGCTTTCTCATCTTTGACATCAGTATAAATACTGAAACTGGGATCCGGTAAGTCTTTTTCCCTTCTGCCCGCGGCGGCTCTGGACGGGCCACGGCTCAGACCCTTATTTTGGCTCGTTTGCAGGAGCTAGAGTAGCTGACGCAGGCGTGGTGAAAATGTAGCGAACTGAACCAACGGGAAGCTGGTTTGGGGATCGGATCCCTGTAGCTTCCGGTAGAGAGGCTTGGAAGTTATGCTGGGGTTACCTCTTTTACCTTGAGACTATCGACCTCCGAGATCGGTGGATCGGAACCCTTCCTCTCCGCTTAGTTTGACCTATGCCTAAGGCCCCCCTCCCTCCCAACGAAGAGCAGCGGCTGGCTGCCCTGCGGCAGTATCAGATTCTCGATACGGCACCTGAAACTGCCTTTGACGAGATCGTCCGCCTTGCCGCCCACATCTGCGGCACGCCCATTGCTCTGGTCAGCCTTATCGACGAACACCGCCAGTGGTTTAAAGCCAAATTCGGCGTCGATGTGCAGGAGACCCCACGGGATGTGGCCTTCTGCGCCCACGCCATCTTGTCGCCTAAAGAGCCGCTGGTGGTGCCCGATGCCACTCAGGATCCCCGCTTTGCCGATAACCCGTTTGTCGCTCAAGAGCCCCACATTCGCTTTTACGCTGGCATTCCCTTGGTAACTCCAGAAGGGCAGGCCCTGGGCACGCTTTGCGTTGTCGATTATCAGCCTCGGCAGCTCAGCCCGGAGCAACTGGATCAGCTCAAGGCCCTGGCCCATCAGGTGGTGGCCCAATTGGAGCTGCGCCGTACTTTGAGGGAACTGGCCAAGACCCCCCTGCTGCCGGCCCAAAGGTCAAAGGAGGACAAGTCTGCCCGTAAGAGCGGACTTCTTTTCAAGGTTGGCGCTGGTTTTGGCCTGGCTGCCCTGATCTTGGCAGGGATCGCCTACTCCGCCCACCGCGCTGCTTCCCGTCTGCCCCAGATCAACAGGGAGGTAACCCAGCTTCTAGAAGAGCACGAGGTTCTAGAGAAGCTGCTAAGAGAAGTGCAGGCCGCAGAAGTCCACAAGCGCAGCTATCTCCTTACAGGCAATGCGAGCTTCTTACGGAGCTATCAGACAAGCACCGATTCGCTGTTTGCTCTTCTGGATCGGCTACAGGAATTTGCGGCCTTGGATCCCGTGCAGCAAGAGCACCTGAGCCGGCTAGAGCTGCTGCTGGCGCCGTGGCTGAAACTCAACCATGATTTGATTGAGCTGAGGAAGCAAGGGGAGCTATCTGCGGTTCAAGAAGCGCTGCAAAGTCAGGAAGAGGAAAAATTGAGGCAGCGGATTGTCGACGTGGTAGCGTCGCTAGAAGAGGAAGATCACCGCCGGCTGCAGCAAAGTAGCGATCAGTTTCAGCTAGGCTGGAGCCGCACCAATGCCATCCTGCTAGTGGGTCTAACGTTTACCTACTGCATCTTGGCTGCTGTTTACTCCCTCATTCGCCGGGAGACTGCCGAGCGGGAAGAGGCAGAACGATCCCTCAAGCAAGAGCGAGATTTTACTAACGCGGTTATCGATACGGCAGGGGCGCTGGTGGTGGTTCTGGATCCTGAGGGACACATTTTGCGCTTCAACCGCGCTGCCGAGCAGCTTTCTGGCTACTCGCTGGCAGAGGTCAAGGGCCGGCTGCTATGGGACTTAGGTTTGATCCCACCGGAGGACGTGCCCAGTGTAAAGCAAGCTTTTGAACAGCTCAAGGGCAACTATTCCCTCTTTTTGAATCGCCATGAGAATTTTTGGCGCACCAAGCAGGGGGCACTGCGGCTTATTTCTTGGTCTAACACCGCCCTAATCAACGCTGCCGGCGAGGCAGAGTTTCTCATGAGCACTGGCATCGACATCACCGACCGTAGGCTGGCGGAGCTAGCCCTAAAAGAAAGTGAAGAGCGCTACCGGGATCTCTTTGAAAATGCCACTGACCTCATCCAAAGCGTGGATGCCGAAGGGCACTTTTTATATGTCAACCGCGCTTGGAAAGAGACCTTGGGCTATGACGAAGCTCAAGTTTATCAAATGACCCTCTTCGACATTCTCCATCCCGACTGCCGGGAGCACTGCCAGGCTCTTTTCCAGAAGCTTCTATCGGGGGAGAAACTGGAGAGGGTAGAGACAGCTTTCCTCACGGCCACTGGTGAAACTGTTTGGTTGGAGGGCAATGTCAACTGCCGCTTTGAAGATGGAGTGATGGTGGCTACGCGAGGCATCTTCCGCAACACTACTGAGCAGAAGAAAGCGGCAGAGGAATTGGAGCGGCAAAACCGCCGGGCTCAGTTGCTAGCCAATCTCAGCTTGAAGATCCGCGAATCTTTGGATATCGCCGAGATCCTAGAGACGGCGGTAACAGAAATCCAAGCCCTGCTCAAAGCCGACCGAGTCTTGGTCTACCGCTTCCAGCCGGATGGCTCCGGGATCATCTCCAACGAGAAAACTCAGCCGGGGATCCCCTCCTTGATGGGCGAGGTGATCGAGGATCCCTGTTTTCAGGAAAAGTACGCCCAGCTCTACAGCCAGGGCCGCGTTCGCGTTGTTAGCGATGTGGAAAGTGAAGGACTGGAGCCTTGTTACCTAGAGCTGCTGCAAAAAATGCAGGTCAGGGCCAACTTGGTGGTGCCGCTGTTTTTGGAGCAGCAGTTGTGGGGGTTGTTGCTGGCCCACCAGTGCTCCGGGCCGCGTCAGTGGCAGCCGTTTGAGATGGAGCTGCTGTCGCAGTTGGCCAACCAAATTGGCATTGCCCTCACCCAGGCAGCCCTTTTGGAACGGGAGAGAAAGCGCAGCCTGGAGCTGGAGCAGGCCCGCAAAGCAGCTGAGCAGGCTGCCCAGGCCAAAAGCAGCTTCTTGGCCACCATGAGCCACGAGATCCGCACCCCCATGAACGCGGTACTGGGGATGACGGGCCTGCTGCTGGAGACCCCCCTCAATGCAGAACAGCGGGACTTTGTAGAGACCATTCGCGTCAGCGGCGATGCGCTGCTCACCCTCATCAACGACATCCTGGACTTCTCCAAATTGGAGGCCGGGGAAATGGAGCTGGAGATCCTGGATTTCGATCTCCGCTCGTGTCTGGAAGAGGTGGCGGATCTGTTTGCCCCCACTGCCCACGCCAAGGGATTGGAGCTGGCGGTGCTCATGCCACCGGAAGTGCCGCGCTACCTGCGGGGAGATGCCTCGCGACTACGGCAAATCCTCAACAATTTGGTAAGCAACGCCATTAAGTTCACCCACCGAGGAGAGGTGGTGATCCAAGCGGAGGTGCTGCAAGAAACCGCTACCCATGTCCACCTCAAGCTCTCGGTGAGAGATACCGGGATCGGGATCCCGGCGGCGGCGCAGAGCAAGCTGTTTCAACCGTTTAGCCAGGTGGATGCCTCTACCACCCGCAAATACGGGGGTACGGGACTGGGCTTGGCCATCTGCAAACAACTGACAGAACTGATGGAGGGAACCATCTCGTTGCAAAGCCAGGAGGGACAGGGCAGCACCTTCAGCGTCGAGCTGACCCTGGAGCGGCAGCCCTACGTCCAGCAGCTTGCCCAGCCTTCTGCTCGTGTCCCGGTGGATTTGCAGGGCAAGCGACTGTTGGCGGTGGACGACAATGCCACCAATCGCAAGATCCTGCGCTGCCAGGCCACGGCTTGGGGAATGGTGGTGGAAGAGGCCGAAAATGCCTATCAGGCCATGGACAAGCTACGCCAAGCCGTTCGGGAAGGCAGACCCTTCCCCCTGGCCGTTTTGGATATGCAAATGCCAGAGGTGGATGGGGAGACCTTGGGCCGCTGGATCAAGGCAGATCCGCAACTGGCCGAGACGCAACTGGTGATGATGACCTCCCTGGGACTGGGGGAGCACTCCCGCCGCGCTGCCGAAATCGGCTTTGCTGCCTACTTGGTTAAGCCGGTAAAACAAAGCCGTCTGCAGGAGGCGTTGGCCATGGCCCTGGGGAAATCTTCTGGCCTCTCCACCTCTCTTTTGGGCATTGGCCCCCCTCTCTCTCAGACGACGCCTATGGCCGACCGACCCCAGCAGTCCCTGCGCATTTTGCTGGCAGAGGATAACCCCGTCAACCAAAAGGTGGCTTTGCGCCAGCTCGAGAGTTTGGGCTACAAGGCCGATGTGGTGGCCAATGGTCAGGAGGTGTTGGATCTCCTGCAGAAGGTCAGCTACGACCTCATTCTTATGGATTGTCAGATGCCGGTGATGGACGGCTACGAGGCCACCCGCCGCCTACGCCAACAGGAACGGAGATCCGGCCACCGCACAGTGGTGATTGCCATCACGGCCAACGCCATGCAGGAGGATAGGGAGCGCTGCCTGCAGGCAGGTATGGACGACTATCTCAGCAAGCCGGTGCTGAAGGAAGATTTGCAAAGGTTGCTCAACCACTGGAGCCAGGTGATTGCCCAGTCTGCAGCAGGATCCTCCAATGGATCCGCTTCTAAAGCAGCTTCTCCAAGCTCCCCCGGTAGGGACAGGGATCCCTCTTCTCCCACCTTGCCCTATCCCATCGACTCTGCCTACCTGGATCAGGTTTCCGGCGGGGATCGCGGGTTTCAGCGGGAGCTGCTGCAGGTGTTCATCCAAGATTGTGAAGACCAGCTGCCGCAATTGCGCCAAGCTATTGCCGGTTGCAATGCAGAAGGAATGCGGCGGATCGCCCATCGCCTCAAAGGAGCCAGCTCCAACGTGGGAGCTAATGCTTTTTGCCAAGTGGTCCGCGAGCTGGAACACTTAGGAGTGGCGCTGGCCCAGCAGGGATCCCAAGGTGGTCATGACCTAGAATGGGCACGGGCTCTGCAGGCCCCAGAAGACCTAGAACGCATCTTGGCTGATATCCGCCAGTACTTGCAGGATTTGGAAGAGTAGATTCCTAGGGATCCCAAGCCTTCTGCGCTGCTAGCTTTCACTCCCCGCCCCTCTCCCAGTGGAAGAGGAGAGTCAGCGGCAGAAGCAAGGCAGTGGAAGCTGGACTTAACAGCCTGCATTTCGCTTCCACTTCCATTTGGATTCATTCAGACCTAAATCCAGAATCGAGGGCAATGCGAAAGCCTGGCTGCTTTGCAGAGGGTGGAAACTACAGCCAGGCAAGCAAGGATCTACAGCAGTGTCCTAGGCCCACCGGGATTACATCAGGCCGATTTGAGAGAGGATCCCTTGGCCGGTCAGCAACTCGGTCGCAACGCCGATCACAAAGCCCAACATTGCCAAACGGCCATTCCATTTTTCGGCGAAGGTGGTAAAGCCAAACTTAGCTTCTTGGTTTTCCATGGTTCTAGCTCCATCAACAGGTGACATCTTTAATGTGGCTCAGATATTAAAAAGTGTCAAGTTTTATGTCGAGAGCTAACAAGGGATCCCTAGCTGCTTTTCACGGTTGTCCAGAGGGCGTCGATGAGGCGCAGCTCTTCCCCTGACAGCACTTTAAGGTAGGTGAGTTTGGCAAGGGCCTCTTCGTCAGGGTAGATGGCCGGGTTTTGCCGATCTTCTGGGTTGATCATGGGCAGAGCTGCAGCGTTGGGGGTGGCGAAGCGGTTGTGGTTGCTCAGTTGAGCGCCGACTTCAGCATCCAGGATGAAATTGATGAAGCGATTGGCCAGCTCGGGGTTGGGGGCCTGGGCGGGAATGGCCATTACATCCAGCCAAATGTGGGCACCCTCGCGGGGGACAAAATAGCCGATGTTGGGGTTTTCTTCGGCAGCTTGCAGGGCATCGCCGCTGTAGACGATGGCTACATTGGCCGTTCCAGAAACCAGTTGGTTTTTGCCCCCCACGCCCCCAATTAGGCCGGCACTGCGGCGCTTGGTGTCGATCAAAAGCTGCTGGATCTGCTGCAGTTCGGAGCGAACGGTGGTGTTCATATCGAAGCCCAGGTAAACGGCAGCAGCGCCGATCATGGAGCGCATCTCGTCGATCATCACAAAGGGGCCATACTGCTGCTGCGGGTCGAAAATCAATCCCCAAGAGCGTTCAAAGTTTTCGGGCAGGCGGTCTTTGCGGTAGCCAATGCCGGTGGTGCCCCACTGATAGGCGGCGGTGTAGGTGTTTTCTGGATCAAAGGGCAGGCCGACAAATTTTTCGCCCAGGTTGCTTAGGTTGGGGATCAATTCTTTGTTGAGAGGCTGCAGCAGTCCCAGCTCCAACATGTTGGGCACAATGTAGTCGGTGGGAACAACAATGTCGTACTGGCTGGTGCCTCCCCCCCGCAGTTTGGCCACCATGTCTTCGTTGGATTCGTACACGCTGACCAGCACGCGGCTATTGGTGGCTTTTTCAAAGGCGGTGAGGATGTCGGGATCGATGTATTCTGACCAGATGTAGAGGTTGAGAGTCTGCCTCTGGGCAGAGGTAACATGGGGCCAAAACAAAACCAGGACAAGCACACAGCAGAGTAGGGTTGTAGCCGAGGCAATCCACTTTTTCATGAGATTTCTCCGACTGTGAAAAGTTGAAAACATCGTATCTGCTTTCATCCCCCAGCCGGCTACACCCGCAGCTAGGGGGCACGCCTTGGGCAATCGCCAAGCCCCGCAAACTCCGGTTGAGGCTCGGGTACTCACCCTTGTTTCCAAGACAACACCCAAACGGTATCAACGCCTCCGCGAGCGATCCGCCAAAAGCCGCAAAGGCCGATTCTTTCGTCGGATCCCTCGATGCCTTGCGCCACAAGGCTTTCCAGCCCCAAAACCCCCTCGCCGCAGCTCTTTTTGCCGACTTTTTTCCGGATCCCTCGCAAATGGGTCTTGCATTCCTTGCCCTGCTTGGGTTTAATAGGGGTGGGGTTCCCCCTTCGGGGGGATCCCTAGAAATTGGAAACTTGTTGATGGTAGTAGTATGTGTTTTACCATCACTCCAGTTCCCCCTTCGGGGGGATCCCTAGAAATTGGAAACTTCCATTTGCTGGTACCAAGTATTTAGTACCGTTGATTGTTCCCCCTTCGGGGGGATCCCTAGAAATTGGAAACAAGAGAAACTAATTTAGACAAGCTAAAAGATATTTTAGAGTTCCCCCTTCGGGGGGATCCCTAGAAATTGGAAACTTGGTTAGACTCGAACACCTACCCCAACCCACATGGGGAATTGTTCCCCCTTCGGGGGGATCCCTAGAAATTGGAAACATCACCGGAATATAGAAGCTTACTTCAGTAAAATGCTTATCCAGTTCCCCCTTCGGGGGGATCCCTAGAAATTGGAAACATCCGTCATCGGTGCGGTACACTACCGCATAGTATCTTGTTCCCCCTTCGGGGGGATCCCTAGAAATTGGAAACCCGATTAGGCACACTTTTCTTCAAAAGGGGTGTACAGTTCCCCCTTCGGGGGGATCCCTAGAAATTGGAAACCGGACGAGGTGTTAGACATGGCGAAAGCCATGTTCGAGTTCCCCCTTCGGGGGGATCCCTAGAAATTGGAAACATTGATCACTGGTTCCATAACTACCTCCCTTTACGGAGTAGAAGTTCCCCCTTCGGGGGGATCCCTAGAAATTGGAAACAATCATTAAAGGTCAAGCACGTATCTTGAAGCTTGACGAAGTAGTTCCCCCTTCGGGGGGATCCCTAGAAATTGGAAACATCCATTCTTGAGCGCGTTGGCGCTTCTGGATCTGCTGTGTTCCCCCTTCGGGGGGATCCCTAGAAATTGGAAACTTAAGCCGTATAAAGGGCAGTGGGTTATAGCCGAGTACGGAGTTCCCCCTTCGGGGGGATCCCTAGAAATTGGAAACAGGCGGAGTGGCGCTAACTCCATCTCGGAGTTCCATGTTCCCCCTTCGGGGGGATCCCTAGAAATTGGAAACACCTCGAATAACTGCTAACCTCCCCCCACACCAGCACCCGTTCCCCCTTCGGGGGGATCCCTAGAAATTGGAAACGCATCATCGCAAGCGCAGCCTCGGCTTGGGCTTTTGCCTGTTCCCCCTTCGGGGGGATCCCTAGAAATTGGAAACTCATGAAGTACTGCTCAGAGTAGTCTTCATGCTTAACCGTTCCCCCTTCGGGGGGATCCCTAGAAATTGGAAACACCATACGGTCAGCTCACGTAGCACCGACCCCCGAATGTTCCCCCTTCGGGGGGATCCCTAGAAATTGGAAACCAGGTTTGCCAATACCAAAGCCGACCTTTAACTGGGTGTTCCCCCTTCGGGGGGATCCCTAGAAATTGGAAACACTAACTAGGGTAATCTCCATATGTAACTCCTCCCTTATCGGGATAGTTCCCCCTTCGGGGGGATCCCTAGAAATTGGAAACGTCCACACCGGGGAGTTGTGGATTTCTCCACATGTCGAGTTCCCCCTTCGGGGGGATCCCTAGAAATTGGAAACTCTTCCAGCAGCTACACGAGTGTAGATCAATGTTTCTTGTTCCCCCTTCGGGGGGATCCCTAGAAATTGGAAACACTAACTAGGGTAATCTCCATATGTAACTCCTCCCTTATCGGGATAGTTCCCCCTTCG
>NZ_JBSSDE010000056.1:0-17527 GCF_054060435.1 Thermostichus sp. MS-CIW-34
GTTGCCGGGAAGTGAAGGGGGAAAGCGCTCGGGGGGTATTCCTCAGGGCTTTGCGGGATACCGCCTTCCTGCTCAGAGATAGGCAGGATGCGATCACTTCTTTCCTGAACCATGTTCAGGAGAGTTCAGCGTGAATGTATCAGAGCCCTTGTGGCTGTTTGGATCGGCTGGGCGGAGGGGAGCGCTGCCTGGGCGAGGGACATGGCGCCGGCTGCCCCTGGAGTCTCCTCTCCCCCTACTTTGCCCATCCCTTGGGAATGGGTGTACGACTTGCAGGAGCAAGCCCGGCAGCGGCAATGCACATTGGTTGGCCTGTTGCGCAGCGATCCCTTGCCGGCGCCGGATCCCCAGTGGCAGGTGTACACACGGCTAGATTTGGTGGCCACGCCTCAGGCTGGTCGGTTGACCAGTGTGTTGTTTGCCGAGAACACCCGTACTCGGGCCTTGCAGGTTATCTATCAAGCCTCAGGGTCGGTGTACGACCCCGTTGAGACATTAGATTTTGCCATGATCCTGCCTCTAGCCTGGCAGGGGAACACTTTGCTGGCGCGGGAGTACGAAGGCTGGTTCCAGACCGATTTGAGCTGGGATCGGGCGGTGGTCTGGCCTTTGCCCACTGGCTCGACAGGGATCCCACCGGTGCAAATCTGGGATCCGCCGCCGGCGCTGGGGTATGCTGAGCTGCTGGGCTGGGATCCCCAGGCGCGAGAGCGGGTGCTGTTTGCGGTGGCCGATAGCCTTGGAGAGATGCCCCGCTTGGTGAGCGTGGGCCCAGACCGCCAGGTGTTGCTGCGAGCGCCTGCCGTTGCCCTTTCCCCAACTCCCTCTTCTCTACAGGGGTGGCAGGAGATCCGGCCCAAGGGGGGAGAGCCTCTCTGCCACCAAAGCCGTTTTGGGCTGGAGCAGGGAGGGGAAAATGAAAAATTAAACTGAGATGCAGAAGCCTGTGGGAGCGACAACCATGTCCAAACCGGTGGTGCGGCGGGGCTGGCCTCTGGAGGCCTTTGTCGGGGATGTAATCGTCTGTACCCTAGAGGGATCCCATCTGGATCAGGTGACGGAAATCCGAGTCAGCCCGGCGGGTAAAGGGATCCGAGTCAGCTTTGGGGATCCCTTGGGACGCTCTAAGGAACCGGTGCAGGCCAACGCCGAGGCGCTGACGGTTACCTTTGAGATCGATCCCAGCACCTACCCTGGCGAAAAGCGCATTGAGCTGATCTCGCCGGCAGGGCCCAGCGATCCCCTGCCGTTTTTGGTGATGATGTAGAGGCGCGCAGAAAAGAGCATGACTCTAGTCAATAATAAGCTCAACTATACTGAAAATAATGTATAATATGTTCAGTACGGATTACTACCAGTTGATCTTTCTGTTTACTTTCGAGTCTGCCAACATGGTAGCCAAAGCAAAGCAGAAAATTGGTAGTAAGACGACACGGAAACTGCGCTTTGGGTATTCTACTCAAAGCTTTGCGGGATACCGCCATTCTGTTTGGACTCCGTCCCGCTAACGCGAATGGAAACAAACAGAATGCTATCGCTGCATAGTTGAACAGTGATGTTCAGCAGTGTTCAGCGTAAATGTATCAGGAAGTGGGTCATGCCGTTTGTGATTGCCCCGACCGACGTGGGCGTGCTGGTGCTGGGGGCGAGCCTGTTGCTTTTGGCCGGGGGTTGGGCCTGGTGGCTGCGGCGGCAGAAGCGTGCTGCCTCCCCAGAATCTACAGCCGTTTCGCCGGCCCCGGCGGTTGACCCATCTGCCCTTTCGGCGGAACAGGCGGCTCAACTACAGCCCTTCGAGCAGGCGGTGGGAGATCAGCCGCAGGATCCCATTGCCTGGTACAACCGCGCCACCACCCTCGACCACCTGGGGCAAGCCCAAGCTGCCCTGGCCAGCTACGACCGCGCCCTGGAGCTGAAGCCGGACTTCCCCGAAGCCTGGAACAACCGTGGTTCTCTGCTGGACGATCTCGGTCGCCATCAAGAAGCTCTGGCCAGCTATGAGCGGGCTCTGCGGCTGAAACCGGATTTTTTTGAGGCCCGCTTTAACCAGGCCAACACGCTGCGGCAATTGGGCCGCTACGAAGAAGCCCTACGTGCCTACGAACGGGCCCTTGCCCTCAGCCCCGACAGCCCGGAAACGTGGTACCTGCACGGGCTAACCTTAGCCTCTCTGGGACGGTGGCAGGGATCCCTAATCAGCTACGAGAAAGCCCTCGCCATCAACCCCGTCGATGCTCAAGTTTGGCAGAGTCGGGGGCTGGCTCTGTTTCACCTAGAGCGCTACGCCGATGCTCTGGCCAGCTACGAACGAGCCCTGCAACTGGGCTCCGAATCGGCCTCTCTCTGGGCCGGCCATGCCCTTGCCCACCACCGCCTCGGCAACCCGATGGAGGCCCTCAACAGCTATGACCGTGCCCTGGCGCAGGATCCCAAACGCCCTCAGATCTGGGTGCAGCGCGGCCTGGTGCTGATGGACTTGAACCTCTACGAGCTGGCCATCCAGAGTTTTGATCGGGCCCTGCAGATGGATCCCAGCAATGCCGAGGCTCACTACGCCAAAGCCTGCTGCTGCGCCTGGGAAGGCCAAGTGCCTCAGGCCCTACAAGCTTTGGAGCAAGCCCTACGCCTGGAGCCGGAACGCTACCGCCCCTTGCTCTCCTCTGAGCCCTATTTCGACCTCATTCGCGAGGAGCCGAGTTTTGCATCCTTTTTGGCAGCCCTTGCCGGCACGGATCCCCCCAAGAACCCCCCGCCGCTGTCACGAACAGCCTCTTGACGTTCTCACCTCCCAGAAGGAGAGGAGAGGCTGGAATGCACAGGCTGTTTCACCGCCAACCTGACCCAATCACCAATAACCACGAGAGCACGCCAACAACAGAAATCCGGCAATTTCGTTGGGTCTTACGGGAAAATTGCGCTCTTTTGCCGATGAAACGCGCCGATTTTCCGTGGAGATGCTGTTGCTTGGGTCAAGAAACCTGGTCAAACTAAGAACGTTCCAGCTCTTGGCAAATCTCAACAGTGTCCGGTTGTGCTTCTAACGCCATCCCTGTAGCCCTGTAGCACCTGCTTGCGCAGGGTCTGGCTGGGCAAAAGCGTCTCTTGACTGGATGGGTGTTGGTTATGGGTGGGATCCTCAGCCTTTGAATGGTTTTCCAGTTCCTTAAGTGCTGGTTCTACAGTTATTTTCGGCAAATCGGTAAAGTGGTTGTCTATGATAACGGCCCCTCGCCTGACCTCTCCCAAGAACTCCGTCTCCCTGAGGCGACCGGCGGCCCCCCCCTCCATTGCCTTTGGCCAAGACCGGATTCCCAGCCGCATGTGGATCTATGGCATCTAGTGAGGATGTTAAAGCCCGAACTGCCGAACTGTTGCGGCTGTACCACCAGAATCGCGATCCAGCCCTGCGCAACCGGCTGGTGGAAATGAACTTGGGCTTGGTGCGCAAAGAGGCCCACCACTGGCGCAACCAATGCAATGAGGGGTACGACGACCTGGTGCAAGTTGGCTGTTTGGGTTTGATTCAAGCTATCGAACGCTTTGACATCAGCCGAGGCCTGGCTTTTAGCTCCTTTGCCCTGCCCTACATTCGCGGAGAAATTCAACACTACCTGCGGGACAAAAGCCCCACCATGCGGATCCCACGCCGCTGGACGACCCTGCAAAGACAAGCCAAGAAGGTGATTGCCCGTCTGCGGCAAGAGTTGGGCCGTTCTCCCTCTGAGGCCGAGGTGAGGGAAGCCCTGCAACTGACGGAGCAGGAATGGCGAGAGCTGGAGCTGGCCCAACAAAACAGCCTTTTGCTCAGCCTGGATGCTCCGATTCAAACTGAGGAAGACAGTGTTGCTCTGGGGGAGGTCGTTCCGGATCAGCGCTACCGCAGTTTTCAACTGGCTGAAGAAGATCGTATTCGCCTACAACATGCCTTGGCTCAGCTGGAGGAACGTACCCGCAAGATTTTGGAATTTGTCTTCTTCTATGACCTCACGCAAAAAGAAACGGCAGAGCGGCTAGGGATCAGTGCCGTTACCGTTTCCCGCCAAGTCAAAAAGGGGCTGGAACGTCTGGCTAAGTTGTTGAATCAAGATATTTTTTGAGATACAGCCCGTTACAAATTAAGGGATATAAAAGGGTATAAAAATCGTGTTTCCGAGGCTTGACCCCAGTGAGGTTTAGAACAAGCAGGTTCATAGTCATTCCAGACTCGATTGAGATACTCCCGCCGCTGCCCAGACGCTCCGCGCCGCTTCCCCCAGCCCCTCCAGAGGGAGAGGGGAGTTAGAGAGCAATGGAACGGAGATGTTTCATTCCTGTTGAAAATGACCATACAGGTGTATCCCATAACCCCTTAGTAGACTGTACTTGAGCCGACGCAATTGGCGGTGACTTTCCACCCAGTAGAACGGCAGGGGCTCTGTACTGCGACAGGTTGATAGACTGATGGGAAATTGATGAGAATATTTGATGAACAGAGAAAACCGCTCTTCTCGGAATCAACCCTTGGCACCCCGCGGTTTCAAACCTAAGCTGGGTCAGAACTCGTTGGGCAGGGATCCCTTCTTCCAATGCCAGCCCAACCGGCAAAGTCCAGAGGGAATCCGCTTGGCCCCCTATGTGCGCACCTTGCCCTTGGTTGTGGATGCCATGCTGGATTTGGCCCAGGTGGGGAGCGAGGATACTCTCTACGACTTGGGCTGTGGGGATGGCCGCATTCTCATCCGGGCGGCGCAGCGCTTTGGCACACAGGGCATGGGAGTGGATATCGACCCGGAGCGCATCCTGGAAGCCCAACAGCGGGCCCAAGAAGCCCAAGTTCAGGATCGAGTCACCTTTCTCCAGCAGGATCTGCTCACTCTGGACTTAACACCGGCGACGGTGGTGAGTTGTTATTTGCTGCCCAGCTCCCACCTGCTGATCCGAGACAAGTTGCGCTCCCAGCTTCGGCCCGGCGCTCGTCTGGTCACCCACTCCTTCGACATGGGGGATTGGCCCCCCACCGCCACCACTACTGTATCGGATGTTATCAACACCTACACCATCTATCTCTGGCGAATCTAACCCTGGGGATCCCAGGCCGTCGCTTCCTCAAAAGCAGCAGAGGGCTGGTGCAGCACAATCCGGTTGCCATCGGGATCCCGAAAATCCACCTCCTGTCCGTGAAAGGCTTGTCGCAGAGGGGAAATGGAGATCTGATAAGCTTCCGCCAACCCCTCCAGTGTTGTCAGGGATCCCTGTAAATCTTGCACCTGCAGGCAGAGGCTCACCGCTGCGGCTTGGGCACCACCATCGAGATGACGGCTGCGATAGAGGCCCAGCCGCAACCCCGGCAGACGAAACTCTACGTACACCGGATCCCCCTCTGTTGGAAGCTGGACTTGGGGAGAGATCCCCAAGAGATCCCGATAGAAGCGTTGTAGACGAGGCAAGTCCAGGGTAGCCACGCTGACCAAGGCACCAGAGAGCTGCATCGCAACCGCCAAAAGACCGGGTTGGTCTATCTTAGCTAAACTGCCGAGAAGCCCCGCGCTGTACCCGCAGGGTGAGCGTCGGGAGGATGTCACTCAGCTCCAACACCACGCGAGTCTGGGTGGCGATGTCGGATCCACCGTCTTGCCCTCCGGATCCAGGGCCAATGTGCCCGAGATGTAGAGGGTATTTTGCCCACCTTCACGCCGGGAGAATAGGGGGCGATGGCCGGATAGCCGGCTGGAGCAATGGCAACCTTAGGCATATGGGATCCCGAATCACAACAGGATTGCACCTTAGCGGCGAATTCGATCTTCCACAGCTGGCTGGGATACAGCTACAGCCGGTTTCTCTGGAGCAGATTCCCGATCTTCGGGGGAGATTCTCTAGCAGAACTAGACTATAGTAGGTACCAAAGCTTGCTGCTTCTTCCCAAGTCAAGACTGGAGCGACTTACCGTGGGGTTCTTCAGCCGATTTTCCCGTGATATGGGCATTGATTTGGGCACTGCCAACACGCTGGTCTACGTGGCCGGGCGAGGCATTGTCCTGCAAGAGCCCTCTGTGGTCGCCATCGACCAAAACACCAAGCAACCCCTGGCTGTGGGGGAAGATGCCAAAAAAATGTTGGGCCGTACCCCCGGCAACATTGTAGCGGTGCGTCCTCTGCGAGATGGGGTGATTGCCGATTTCGACACGGCGGAGATGATGCTAAAACACTTCATCCACCGCGTACACGAGGGCCGGTACCTGATTGCTCCCCGCATTGTGATTGGGATCCCCAGCGGTGTGACCGGGGTGGAGCGACGGGCGGTGATGGAAGCCGCTCTCCAAGCTGGGTCGCGGGAGGTGTATTTGGTGGATGAGCCGGTGGCAGCAGCAATCGGGGCCGGGCTGCCGGTGCAAGAGCCCACTGGGAACATGATCATCGACATCGGCGGCGGCACCACTGAGGTAGCCGTCCTTAGCTTGCAGGGGATCGTGCTGAGCGAGTCCGTGCGGGTAGCGGGAGATGAGCTGAGCGAGGCCATCGTCCAGTACATGAAAAAGGTTCACAACCTCACCATCGGGGAGCGCACCGCTGAAGAGATCAAGATTCGGATTGGCTCCGCCTACCCAATTCAAGAGGAACTGACCATGGAAGTGCGCGGGTTACACCTGCTCTCGGGTTTACCCCGTACCGTCACGGTGAAGAGCACCGAAATACGCGAGAGCATGGCCGAGCCCCTCTCGGTGATTGTGGAAGCCATTAAGCGCACCCTGGAGCGCACTCCACCGGAATTGGCTGCCGACATCATCGACCGAGGCATCATGCTGGCCGGCGGAGGAGCCTTGCTCAAGGGTCTGGATGCCCTGATCAGCCATGAAACCGGGATCTTGGTTCACATTGCCCCGGATCCCCTCAGTTGTGTGGTGCTCGGTACAGGGCGAGTTTTGGAGGATTTCAAAACCTTGGGTCGAGTGTTGAGCGGCAGCTTCAAGGGCTAGAGGCGCTTCTCCCTCTCCCTGATTTCCTGATTTGAGGTGTGAGTCGAGTGGGTTGGAGAGGTATTGCTTGAATTGGCTACGCCAATGGTGGAGGCGCCATAGCCTGGGGTTGCTCCTGTCTGCTTTGGCGATGGGAGCAGCGCTGGGCCTGCGCCAAACCCAGGGATCCCTATTGGTGGAATTGTACAGTTGGATCACTGCTCCAGCCCGTCCGCCTGTGGATCCCGCTGCGGTGCTCAGCCAGGCCGCTAACCGTGAGCTGCAAGCCCTGGTAGCCGAGTTGCAGTACCAAAACCGCGAGCTGAAGCGGCTGCTGCAATTTACCGAGCAGATGCCCCAAGCGGGGATCCCAGCAGCCGTGGTGGGTCGCAGCGCCGATCACTGGTGGCAACAGCTCACCCTCAGCCGCGGCAGCCGGCATGGAGTCAGGGTGGGAGATGTAGTCATGGCGCCGGGCGGGTTGATCGGGCGAGTTGAGTCGGTCACGCCCAACACCAGCCGAGTGCTCCTGATCAGCGATCCCACCAGCCGTGTCGGGGTAATGCTGAGTCGCAGCCGACACATGGGCATCCTGAGGGGTACGGGCACCCAGAGCGCCATTTTGGATTTTTTCGACAAGGCTCCCAAAGTAGAGGTGGGGGATGTGGTGGTGACCTCGGGCCTGAGCAGCTTTTACCCAGCCGGGGTTGTGGTGGGAACGGTTCGAGCGGTCAACTTGGATGCCAGCCCTGCCCCTCAAGCCACTGTCGAACTGTCGGCGCCGCTGGGCCTCTTGGAATGGGCCTTGATCTACCGCTATGCTCAACCCTCTGATTCCTAAGCTTAAGTCTCACCTCAACTGGGTGGTGACTGCCCTATCAGGATTGCTGGCAGCAGTGGCCCCTTGGTGGCGAGGGCCGGGCTTGGAGCTAGCAGGCTTAACCCCAGATTGGCCCTTGATCTGGGTGGTGTGCTGGAGTGTGCGGCGCAAAGCTTGGCAGGGGGCTGTTGCCGGGGTCACCCTGGGTTTTCTGCAAGATGCGCTGACCAGCCCTTGTCCTACCCATGCGCTGGGGCTGGCCGTAGTCGGGATCCTCACCGCCAAGCTGCAAAAACAACGCTACATGCAAGAAGACTTCATCTCGGTGGCCTTGATCGTTTTTGGTATGGTGGTGATTGCCGAAACCCTGATGGCGCTGCAGTGGATGTGGCTTGCCGCCTCCCAGGGATCCGAGGGCCTGGATCCGGCGGGAATGCAAACCTTGCTGGATGGATTGGGGAACTCCCTTCACTCTTTCGGCAGCATCGGCGGCGACGGTTCGCGTTCTCTGGAGAGCATCTGGTGGAACCATCAACGCAATGCCCTCACGTCTGCTATTTTAAGTAGCCTCTGGGCACCCGCTTTGTATTGGCCCCTCAGCCGTTGGTGGCAATCTCAAGAGCGGGATCCCAGAGAGATTTAGCCCCTGTTTTATGCCAAATCATCCTATCTTTCGGTTAAAACCCAGGTCACAGCAGAGTATGTCCCTTGCCATTTTTGGCAAGAGAGAACTCTCGAGGCGGTGGGAGCCGGTTTGCCGACTGTCTCTGACCTCCCACATGTTGGCGCTGTGCTGAGAGGCCCCAGACAAAGTCAGAAAAAGCGACAATCCGGAAAATTCTTCGTTGGGGAGCAATTTTGGCCTAAAATGAACCCTAGAACTGAGATATAAGTCCCATCTTTTTCAGGCAGCTTCGGGCAAATATCGCGCATTCTAATCAAAAAGTCAACAGCATAGGAAGCGCAGGCGACGTAAAGGCTGACCTTGTGGCAACTGCACTTAGGATTTGACTTAGAGCGTTCATTGGGAGGGATCCATGCCGCATACAATTGTCACCGATATCTGTGAAGGCGTGGCCGACTGTGTAGAGGCTTGCCCTGTTGCCTGCATCCACCCCGGCGATACCAAAAATGCCAAAGGCACCGACTACTTTTGGATTGAGTTTTCCACCTGCATCGACTGTGGCATCTGTTTACAGGTTTGCCCCGTAGAAGGCGCTATTCTGCCGGAGGAAAAGCCGCATCTGCAGCGAGTGCCCCGCTAATTCCAGGGAAGCATCCCTGGCCACACGCCGGGATTCAACGAGAATTACAATCATTTCAATTCCAACCAGGACGCTGCACCCACACCTAGAACGTTAGTCGCGTCTTCGCGTCGTCGTGTCAGCGTTGCGGAGCAACAATACGCAGAACCGGAAGGCTTTTCAAGGACTCCGTCCCGCTGGCGCGATCAGTAGCCTAGGCGTTTCACCTTAACCTGAAACAACTATAAGCTTTAGCCCAAGGAAGCCAAAGCAACGACGCTGCTGGTCAGCCAGCTCAGGGCCAAGATCCCCCCCAGGAAAGCCAATGGGATCAGGCCCAGCAGCCGCCACCACTCCAAATCCAGCGCTACAGCTACTGCCCGCACCTGCCAAACCACAAACCACAGCAGAGCTGACAAGCCCAGCAGGGATCCCACCACCCCACCCAACGATTGAGCAGGCCCCAGCAGCAGCCACGGCAAACCGGCAAACCCCGTCAAGCACAGCAGCGCTGAAAAGGAAGGGACAGCCCGACCCAAACAAAAGGCCAGCAATTGCAACAAAGCCGCCAAACCCACCCAGCCCAGGGATCCCATCAGCACCGCCAGCACCATGCTCGGCAGGCTTACCCCAGAGCGGCGAATCGCATCCAGGACGTTGAGCAGCCCCACCACCCCAAAGGCTTGCCAGAGAACAGGCTGTTCCCGCAACGCCCGAAAGGTGCGCTCCGGCAGAAACCAAGCGCCGTAGATGTTGTCTAACCAGGAACCAAGCATGGCCAGCAACCCGTCAAGCTGTCTTTTATCCTAGCCCTTGGTGAGCACTTGACGGGCACACCCCAAAAATGGGGTATGATTGGGAGAGGATTCTGCGGCGTTGGTGACTGCCGTTATGTTTTTGCGATCTATACCCTTCGACAATTAGGATGGGAAGTGGATGTGAGAGCAGTAAGCCAAACTTAGATTTGGAAACTATCGACAATCATCCCCGGTATCCTATACTGGATTTTCCAGGTCGAAAACCACGGTAAAACGGCGCAACAGTATCCTCAAAAAAGCCCTCGAAAGGGGGCCTTTTTGTTGTTTGGATATTGTCGGATATTGTCAATGCTGCAGTTAATGGGTATTGCTCTGGCGCTGGGCTCCATCCTTTAGTCGAGCTTCTGGGCACTGGTCTACGTCTTGCTGCAGGGCAGCCAAGTCTGTCTTTCGCTTGCGGGTCTTGACTTTTGTTGTCGTGAGGTCTGCTCGGCTCAGCCAGCGATAAACGGTTGCACAAGTGACATAACTCCCGCACTCATGCTGACGCAAAGCGCTCCGCGCCGCTAAAGCGAGAGAGTGCGAGCTTCAAGGACTCCGTCCCGCTGACGCGAAAAGGACGGGATGCCCCACCGCCCTGTGCTTGATATCTGTAGCAGCTGCTGTTTTTATCATCGTTTATTTCAGCGGTTCTAGGTTCACGGCAGGTTGACAGCAGCTACGGTTTTTGTTGCCGCCGATCTAGTTAGCTTTGCTAACTCTACCTCAAGTTCTGGGGGAAGTTGCGCCTGTGGAGATTCCTCTGCCGGGGTTGAGTCAAAAGCTCAGCTAGGTAAGGGTCGTAGAAGCAGGAAGCAACCGGTTGTTTAGTTCATCCTAGGGGGTGAAATAAACGACCATGAGTTGCAGAACGGTCAACAGGAGAGTTGCTCCCACCATCAAACTCCCCCAAATCCATACAACCTGTCGCAGCAGTCCCAAGCTTTCCCGCACCACTTGCGGGGTCAAGGGGCGAGCTGGGATCCCCAATTTGGGTTTCACCTTCGGGATCCCGCGATAGAAATTGGTTCCCCCCAGTTGGATCTGCAGCCGCCAGGCAAAAGCCGCTTCGCTCCACCCCGAATTGGGGCTGGGATCCGCTTGCGCGTCCTGACGACACCGCTGCCAGAACCCCCAAGGATCCCGGCTGAGCAGGGCCAGGGTGAGCACCGTCAGGCGGCAGGGCAGCCAAGTCAGCCCATCCTCACAGCGGGCCGGCACCGTGCCCAAATGGGTGAAGGGGGGATGGCGGTAGCCCACCATCGAATCCAGCGTGCTGCTGGCCTTGTAGGCTAGGGCCAAGGGCGCCCCTCCCAAGAAGGCGTAGAACAGAGGGGCAGTTGCTCCGTCGGGAGTATTTTCGGCCACCGTCTCAATCAGCGCCCGCAAAATCTCCGATGCCGTCAGGTGCTCTGTATCCCGCCCCACGTAGCGGCTGAGACGTTGACGGGCCTCCGGCAGATCCTCTTTTTCCAAGGGATCCAACACCTCCAAGGCGGCAAAGCGCAGGCTGCGCCCTCCCAGACAGCTGGCCATCAGGATCACCTGCACGAGGATCCCTGCCCAGGGGTGGATGGTATTGCCGATAGCGACCAGTCCCCAGCCCACGCCGTAGGATCCCCCCACCAAAGTTAGGGTGAGAACTGCCCCGCCCCACTGTTGTGCTCGCGGAGTTGAGCAGTGCTTGAGGATATAGCCTTGCCCCCAGGCAATAACAGCCCCCATCACCCGCACCGGATGAGGCCAACCCCAGGGATCCGCCAGCAGGTAATCCAATACCAAAGCTGCCGCCAGCACCAGCCCGGCAGTCGGTTGGGCCGGAAAAAACAGCCAGCCGCCGGGAAAGGGCTCCGTCCCACTAACGCGAAAGGACTCCGTCCCGCTACCGCGATCAAACCACAAATCCACTCTCCTGATCCTGAGCCGCCTGCCAGCTCCGAACATCAAAATACAGATCTTCCAAGGTGGTTTCCTCCAGCACCTGCTGCACTTGCCGAGCGATCCGCTTCCACAGGGCTTCCGTCACCCAGTCCAGCCGCTCCGCCGGATGCACGGCTGAAGGATTAGAACTGTCCATGAGAGGATCCAAGGATTCTCCCACTGCCGCCAAAATGGCGCTAATCGGGATCCGCCGCGGTGCCCGTGCCAACCGGTAGCCTCCCTGGGCCCCCCGTTGGGAACAAACCAAGCCGGCCTGGCGCAACTCAATCAGCAACTTTTCCAGGTAGGGAGCTGGGATCCCCTGTCGCTGAGCAATGGCCCGCACCGAAGCCATTTGCCCGGAGCCGAGCATCGCCAGATCCAACAAAGCTTTGATGCTATAGGTGGCCCGCGTTGTCAAGCGCACCGGGATCCTTCTCCAGAGAGAAAAGAGGAAAGAGCAGAGAGAAAAGAGCCTCACTTCTCAATCCTCACTCCTCATTGTTGCTACGCAACGCTAGCACGAAAGGCAGATGCCTGGGTATCGGGGCACCGGCCAAGAGAAGTTAATCTGGGGATCCGAGGTGATCTCCAATTGTTGGCAGCAAGCCCTTGGAGCGGAGAATAGGTTATCGGGATGGAACACCCCACCGCCAGCCTTTACTTGGTGGCCACCCCCATCGGCAACCGCGAAGACATCACCCTGCGGGCGCTGCGGGTTTTGCGGGAAGTGGACTGGGTGGCGGCAGAAGATACTCGCCACTCCGGCCAGCTTCTTAAACATTTTCAAATCTCCGCCCGCCTCATCAGCTATCACGAGCACAACGCTGCCCAACGGATCCCGCAACTCCTGAAGTATCTGTCGGCGGGCCAGTCGGTGGCCCTGATCAGCGATGCCGGCACTCCTGCCATCTCCGATCCGGGAGAAGAGCTGGTGCGTGCCTGCATTCAAGCTGGGATCCCGGTGATCCCTGTGCCGGGGCCGGTAGCTGCTGTTGCCGCCTTGACCGCTTCGGGCCTGCCTACAGGACGATTCGTGTTCGAGGGATTTTTGCCGCTTAAACCCAGTCAGCGACAGGCCCGCCTGCAACAGTTGGCCCAAGAAGAGCGCACCGTCGTTCTCTATGAAGCCCCCCATCGCCTGCGCCAAACTCTGCAGGATCTGCTGGATCACTGCGGCCCAGAGCGGCAGATCGTGCTGGCGCGGGAGCTGACCAAGCTGTATGAGTCCTTCTGGCGGGGATCCCTGGCAGCAGCTCTGGAGCACTGCGCCGCCCAGCCGCCGCGGGGGGAGTTCACCCTCTTGCTTGAGGGATATGTCGGTGCCGTTCGCGGCCCCGTCGCGACAGCGTTACAAAGCAACAACCCTGCCAGGGGCGGGGCGGAGTCCTTGAACGGGCTGGGAGACGGTGCTTCGGAAGCGGAAATTCGCCAAGAAATGGCCCGGTTGCTGGCCGAGGGCCTATCCCGCTCCGCAGCCAGCCGCCGGTTGGCCCAGCGTCTGCAGGGATCCCCCATCTGGACGCGGCGCCGCCTTTACAATCTATCCTTGCAGCTTGAGCCGCTCTCCAGTTCTGTGATTGCTGCGCAACGCTCTGGCGGAAAGGAGTCCTTTCCTGCGTGCGTCAGTTTCCAAGACGACGGCGAGACTGAGTCCTGAGGCGTTCGCGTTAGCGGGACGGAGTCCTATGGCACGGATTTTGTTGGTGGACGATGAAGTGGAGTTGGCCGATTCTCTGGCCCAGCAATTGAGGCGAGAGGGCTACACGGTGGACGTCGCCTACACAGGAGGGCGGGCCTGGGAGCTGCTGCAAAAGTCCCCCGCTCTGCCCTACGATCTGCTGGTCTTGGATTGGATGTTGCCGGAGCTCTCCGGGCTTTCCCTCTGCCAGCGGGTACGGCAGGTGGATTGCACCACCCCTATCCTGTTTCTGACGGCCAAAGATACCCTAGACGACCGGGTGGAAGGGCTGGATGCCGGGGCAGATGATTACTTGGTGAAGCCGTTTGAGCTGCGGGAACTGCTGGCGCGGGTGCGAGCCCTCTTGCGGCGGGCCACCGGCCCTGGAGAAGGGATCCCTCGCCTGCAGGTCGGGGATTTGGAGCTGGATCGGGAGAACCAGGTGGCCTACCGGCAGGGGCGGATGATCCACCTCTCCCAAAAAGAGTTTCGCCTGCTGGAGTACTTCATGACCCACCCCGGCCAGTTGCTCACCCACGACCAGATCTACGAGCAGGTGTGGGCCGGAGAGGATCCCCCCAGCAGCAATGTCTTGGCAGCTCAGGTGCGCCTGCTGCGGCGCCGCCTCAGGTTGCCCGGAGCAGCAGAATTGATCCACGCCGTCTACGGCAAGGGCTATCGCTTCGGGCCTGTCGCCGGGGATCCCTAGCAGCCGTCCCACCTGTAGATAAAACCAAGGCTCCCCCGAAAAGAAGGAGCCCTGCCGGGTCTGGGGAGCGCTTTCAGTCAGCAATGCCACCAGGGCGTTCCCCCCTTCAACCCTGGGGAGCCCAGTCGCCGCGCTATCGGCAACTCCCCTCTCCTCCTGTGGGAAAGGGGCTGGGGGTGAGGGATCACTTGGACTTGAGCTTCTCCGCTTTCTCGATGGCCTCTTCGATGGTGCCCACCAAGTAGAAGGCTTGCTCCGGCAGATTGTCCAATTCCCCCGACAAAATGCGCTGGAAGCCCTTGATGGTGTCTGCCAATTTCACATACTTGCCGGGGGAGCCGGTGAATACCTCCGCCACGAAGAACGGCTGGGACAGGAAACGCTCGATGCGGCGGGCGCGGGCCACCACCAGCTTGTCCTCTTCCGACAGCTCGTCCAGCCCCAGGATGGCGATGATATCTTGCAGCTCTTTGTAGCGCTGCAGCGTCTGCTTCACCGCCCGGGCAGTGTTGTAGTGCTCTTCGCCCACAATGTCCGCCTGCAGGATGGTGGAAGAGGAATCCAGGGGATCCACCGCTGGATAAATACCCTTGGCTGCCAAGCTGCGGGACAATACCACCGTCGAGTCAAGGTGGGCAAAGGTGGTTGCTGGGGCCGGATCCGTCAAGTCGTCAGCAGGCACATACACCGCCTGCACCGAGGTGATGGATCCCTGCTTGGTGGAGGTGATGCGCTCTTGCAGGTTGCCCATTTCGGTGGCCAAGGTGGGCTGGTAACCCACCGCCGAGGGCATGCGGCCCAACAGCGCCGACACTTCCGACCCGGCCTGCACAAAGCGGAAGATATTGTCGATGAACAGCAGCACGTCCTGCTTGTTAACGTCGCGGAAGTACTCTGCCATGGTCAGGGCAGTCAGGCCAACCCGCATGCGGGCCCCCGGCGGCTCGTTCATCTGGCCATAGACCAGCGCCACCTTATCCAGCACGCCGGATTCTTTCATCTCGTTGTAGAGGTCATTGCCCTCGCGGGTGCGCTCTCCCACGCCCGCAAACACCGATAGGCCAGAGTGCTCCTCAGCGATGTTGTGGATCAGCTCCTGGATGAGCACTGTCTTGCCGACGCCGGCACCGCCAAACAGGCCCACCTTGCCCCCCTTTTTGAAGGGGGCCAGCAGGTCAATCACCTTGATGCCGGTTTCAAAGGGCTCTGGCTTAATCGTCAAATCGACAAGTGGAGGCGCACTGCGGTGGATGGGGGCAAATTCTTGGGCTTGAACGGGCTCTCCTTGGTCAACCGGCTCTCCCAGCACATTGAAAATGCGCCCCAGGGTGGGCTGCCCGACCGGCACAGTAATCGGAGCGCCCGTATCCACCACCGGCATGCCCCGCACCAGGCCGTCGGTCGAGGACATGGCCACCGCACGCACGCGGTTATCCCCCAAAAGCTGCTGCACCTCAAAGGTGACCTTAACCTTCAGGCCGCTTTCGGTTGTGCCCTCCACCTTGAGGGCATTGTAGATTTCGGGCAGCTTGCCGCTGGGAAACTCGGCGTCGATCACAGGCCCAATGACCTGAGTGATGTAGCCAACATTGGTGGCAGTAGCGGTGGCAGTAACCATGATTGAGGCTCAGCTCCTTGTGTGCTCAGTTATCGACTCAGCAATGCCGGGTGTAAATCATTATCATCATACAAATAAAGGGATCCCAGTTGCTGCCGCACTTTTGCCTGTCCAGCCTATGGGGGATCCCCGGCAGGGAGGGCTTTTCTTCGCTACCCTAGAGCTAGGTTAGAGAGGGGGATCGCCAGCGATGAGCCACTACGGAGGCCGTATTGCACAGCTCAGCTCCGTCAGGTTGGGAGGACGGCGTTCCCGCCCGCGTCGGGGCCGGGCCCTACAACTGGGGATCCTCGGCTTCTTGCTGGGGTTAGGGGTGATGGGGGGAGCTTGGTGGTACAGCATCGGGCCCCGGCAAACCCTTTCCCTGTATTGGCTGACCAGTGCTGACAACTCTATTGACTACGTGCAGCAGGAGCGCAGGGTTCGCGCCTTTGACACTCAAGAAGCCATCCGCCTGGCCTTGGAGGAGCTGATTGCCGGCCCCCGGGATCCCCACCTCACCACGGCCATTCCCCCCCAGACGCGGGTGTTGGATGTGCGGGTGGAGGGCGACGATATTTTCCTCAACTTCTCCCCCGAATTCACGCAAGGGGGGGGATCCACGGCGATGATGAGCCGGATTGCGCAGGTGCTCTACACGGCCACCAGCCAAAACCCCGGCGCGCGGGTGTGGATCTCGGTGGAAGGCCGTGCCCTAGAAGTGCTGGGGGGAGAGGGGCTGATCCTGGATCAACCCCTGACACGGGCCTCGTTTGTGCCCAGCTTTCAGCTGCCAGCGGAGCCGGCAACCCCGAAGGACTCCGCCCCCCTAACGGGGTCGCCAAAGCGTCGCCTAGCGATAACGGCCTCTTGAGGCGGAAACCATGAACTGGTTGCAGCGAGTGGGCAGCAGCTTTCTCCTGACCGGTCAGGTGATTTTGCATCTGATGCGGGGTCGTATCCATCGCCGCAACACCCTGGATCAGCTTTCGGCGGTGGGTCTGGAGTCGCTGCTGATTGTTTTGATTACGGCGGTGGTGATCAGCGGTGTTTTCACCATCCAGTTGGCGCGGGAGTTCATCAACTTCGGAGCCTCTTCCTTGATTGGGGGGGTTTTGGCGATTGCCCTTGCCCGCGAGCTGACACCGGTGGTGACGGCGGTGATCTTGGCCGGACGGGTGGGATCCGCCTTTGCCGCCGAGCTGGGCACCATGAAGGTCACGGAGCAGATCGACGCTTTGCTGTTGTTACGCACCGATCCGGTGGATTATCTGGTGATCCCGCGGGTGCTGGCTGCGGGGCTGATGCTGCCGGTGCTCACCATCCTCTCCCTGCTGACGGGGCTGGTGGGGGGGATGATCATCTGCGCTTCGGCCTACAACATCTCTCCTGCAGTGTTTCTCAACTCGGCGCAAACCCTTCTGAGCTCCTGGGATTTGCTCGTCTGTTGTTTGAAGGCGATGGTGTTTGGGTCTTTGATCGCCATTGTCGGCTCCAACTGGGGCCTTTCCACCAGCGGGGGAGCCAAGGGGGTGGGTCGCTCCACCACCGATGCAGTGGTTACGGCGCTGCTGGGCGTGTTTGTCACCAACTTCCTTATTTCTTGGCTGTTGTTTCAGGGGCCGGGGAGCGCCCTCAGCCGCGCGTTGTAGCCACTTCTGCTGTCCCGTTAGCGTTGCGGAGCAATAGGGAGAGAGCATGACTCTAGTCAATAATAAGCTCAACTATACTGAAATAATGTATAATATGTTCAGTACGGATTACTACCAGTTGATCTTTCTGTTTACTTTCGAGTCTGCCAACATGGTAGCCAAAGCAAAGCAGAAA
>NZ_JBSSDE010000057.1:0-16960 GCF_054060435.1 Thermostichus sp. MS-CIW-34
ACTCCGTCCCGCTGACGCGAACAGAGATAGGCAGGATGCGATCGCTTCTTTCCTGAACCATGTTCAGGAGAGTTCAGCGTGAATGTATCAGGAACGGTTCGAGCCGCAGGGATCAGTGGGTGGCGCTCAGTTCCTTGGTTGGGCAGCATTGCAGAGCAGCAGGGCATCTGGATCCCAAAGGATCTGCCCATCAAGAGCCATTCTCCCCAACACCGGCATTCCTACTTGGGCTTCCAGGCGCGGGATCAAAGTTGCATCCAGCTTTTCCAAGGCTTGGGGATCCCCAGTTTCGGTCAGGGATCCAATCAGCACCCACCCCAAACCGCAGGCCTTGGCTTGGCGCAACAGGGCGGCAAAAGCAGCAGCTTGGCTCAGAGCGGCCTCCCGCTGCAGCGTCAACAGCAAGCTCAACCCCCACGCATGGGCTAGATCGGCCCAGGTTTGGCCTGGCCCCAGGGGATCGGCAACGCTGCCCGGCAAAACCAGTAGGGGATCTTTTTCTCCTGCCCACTCGGAGATTTGTTGCCAGAGGGCCTTTAGCTGAGCTTCCGAAGGGTTGGGATCCACTCTGAGCCGGCCCCAAGGGCGTTGAACCACCTGCTGCCAAGCGTCGGCCACTGCCGTAGCTCCTGGGATCCCCGGCCAGGTGTTGGCCACCATCACCTTCATGGCTCTGCCTCCCATAGGGCGAGAAACTCCGGCTGGATCTCGAAGCCAAACACCAAAGCCATATCCCGCAGCATGGAGACGGATCCCAGGTTCTGCTGCTTAAACCACCGCATCAACACAAAGATCTTCTGATAGACAAAGATCTCCAACGCTTCTGGGTTGTAAACAATACCCTCCCGAGGGTTGAATTGGTGGGGCACCATCATAGCCGCGTAACGGGCGAGTTCTCCTTGGCGCCAATTGAGAAAGTAGGGCATCCAGGGGTAGACTGTATCCCAACGAATAAACCACAGGCGCACCTCCGGGATCTCGGACAGCTCCCGTGGATCCTCAGGGCTGCGCGGCCAATCGATGGCGCATTGCACCTGCTGGGCAGCACGCACGGGATCGGCCATCAAGGTTTTCACCAGCTCATGGCCGGGGGTGAGATCCAGAGTTTGAATGGCCTTGGCAGGAAGGTAGAGGGTAATCGGCACGGCAACACAGCTATCTGGCTTGCAAATGCAGCTTATCTCAGCTCTGCTCTGTCTTGCTCGCCACTGGGATCCCTAGACGGGTGAGATCGAGGGCAAAACCTGCCGTTACCAAAAACACTTGGTCGGCCAGGGGAGCCAGCCTTTGGGTCAGTTCCCCCATCCGATCCCGAAACCGCCGCCCCAGTGGGTAAGCGGGCACCACCCCCCAGCCCACTTCTTCAGACACCAGGAGGATCTCCCCTCTATGGCTTTGCAAGGTTGCCAAGAAGGATTGCACCAAGGGATCCCATTCTGAAGAGGGACAGTCTAGGCCCTGCGCCACCCATCCCCCCAGCGAATCCACCAGCGCACAACAGGGCTGGGGCAACTTTTGCAGTTCTGCCCCCAAGTCCCTCCCGGTTTCCCAAGTCTGCCAACCGGAAGGCCGCCGTTGCCGGTGCTGTTGAACGCGCTCTGCCCATTCTGGATCCGTCTTGGGATCGGGTTTCGGCCCGGTAGCCAGGTAGATAACCGGCAAGCCTGAAGCCGCAGCCAAACCCTCTGCCAGCCGGCTTTTGCCAGAGCGCACAGGGCCACAGATCAGCACAATCGACATTACGCTGGAAATCCACTGACGTTTGAGATTAACCTAACAACAGCGCACTTGAACTTCAGCTAGAAATCGCAGGAGCCCCGCACTGTACCCGTAGGGTCAGTGTCGGGAGGAATGCGGAAGTTATGATAGAACCATGACCCAAGTCCTGACCGTCTCCTGCAAGCTCAAGGTGTCCCAGTCGCAAGCCGCAAAGTTGGATGCGACAATGGATGCCTTTGTGCAGGCGTTGAACTGGGTCAACCAAAACACACCAGAAAAAGTAGTCAACGCAGTCAAACTCCAATCCCTTTGCTATTACCAGATTCGCGCTCGGTTTGGCTTGTCCAGTAACTTGGCTCAACAGGTGTGCAGACGGGTAGCGGGTTCCCGCAAAGTGGCTAAGCAGAAAAAGCGTCCCGTCAAGGAGTTTAAGAGCGGCTTTGCGACCTACGATGCCCGTATCTTTTCGTTTCGCGAGAAAGACTGGACGGTGTCGCTGACCACGGTGGAGGGTCGGGAGCGCTTTGAACTGGCCATTGGCAACTACCAGCGTGGGATGCTGGCTGGTTCTAACCCCAAATCGGCCACCCTAGTCCAGCGGAAGGACGGCTCCTACTACATCCAGATTTGCGTAGAGAAAAACCCGCCCAAGCAACAAGATACCGACAAGGTGATCGGGGTGGACTTTGGAAGGACAGATATTGCCCATACGTCAGAGGGGGACAACTGGAATGGACAGCAGTTGAACAGAGTCCGCGACCACTACTCCCGGTTGAGGGCGGTACTCCAACGCAAAGCCAGTAAGGGCACCCGCAGTTCGCGGCGCAGATGCAGAGAACTGTTGCAACGGCTGTCTGGCAAGGAGAGACGCTTTCAAGTGTGGGTCAATCATCGCATCTCCAAAGCTATTGTCTCTAGGGCAAAAGCTACCAACAGCGCTATTGCTCTGGAAGACCTGACAGGGATCCGGGAAAGGGTCAATCAACAGCCACGCAGCAAAGCTGAGCGCCGCAGAACCAATAACTGGGCGTTCTACCAGCTTAGGATGTTCGTGGTCTACAAGGCTGCCATTGCCGGAGTACCTGTGGTGCTGGTTCCGCCTGCCTACACGTCGCAGACCTGCCACCGGTGTTTGCACATTCATCCCGACCCTACGCAATCCTATCGCAGTGGAAAGAAGTTTAAGTGTGGACACTGTGGATGGGAAGGGGATGCGGATTTGAATGGTGCGAATGTGATTGCGCTTTTGGGGGCTGCTGTAAACCAGCCTAGAGGTTCGTGGTTGGCTTGCCAACTGCAGGGCTACCGAAAGCCCGCCCTGTACTGCGAAGCAGTCAGGGTCGGGTAGTTTACGCTCAAAAGCTCGACCATGACAGATCCCAAGCCAATATCTCCGCCTGAACAAAAGGCTGCTTCGGCCTCTTTTCGATCTGCTCAACCGCTCTGGCTCAGCCTAGCGCTGGGGATCACCACTGCTCCCGTTTTGTTGGGCTTGGTCTTGGCAGATCGGGCCGGGAAATGGCTGGGATCCCTGAGCTGGGAAGATCCGGGTTGGTGGCTGGGGGAGCGGCTGCCCAACTTAGACAGCGCCCCGCTACAGGCCCATGAGCAACAGCGCAAAAACTCTGCCCCGGTCGAGAACCCCTAGCTTCTCTGTCACTTTCGTATCATAGGAAAGCGAACTAGCAGCAGGAGTTAACAGCCTTTGCGTAGACCGGCCAAACCGTCCCAGGAGTTCGCCTCCACATTCTCGGGGGTGCTGTTCTGGCTGAGCGCGTTTCTCTTCACAACGGTGTTGAGTGCTTGTCTGGGCTACCTATTTGGTCAGCGAGCTCTATCGGGGGTTTCTTCTCCCGTCACCGGCGCCGGTCGGGCTTCTCCTTCCCGCGAAGTTCGGGATCCCCGTACTGTGCCTTTGCTGAACGAGGCTGAGGTAATTGCAGCAGCCGAAGCCAGCCTTCGTCCGTCCCCAACTCCCACCCCCCTCTCTACCCCAGCACCCACGCCGGTCGCAACTCCCACCCCTACCCTCACTCCCAGAGTGTCTCCTGAATTGGCGGCAGCCCCATCGCCAACTCCTCGCCCCGCCACTCCATCTCCTCCACCTTCTCGTTCCCGTCAGCAGGACGGAGTTCCTGCCCCGCCGGCGCCCACACCACCTCCGCCCCCCCTACCAATTGCCGCCAGTGGACAGGTCTCTATGCAGGTGCTCTCGGTTCGTCGCGAGGGAAGCCAAGTGGTTCTGAATGTAGCTATGCAAAACAACTCGGCAGAGACGGTGCGCTTTCTCTATAGCTTCCTGAACATTACTGACGACAATGGACGGTCAATCAACGCGCTCACCCAGGGTTTGCCGGGGGAGCTGCCCCCCAATAGCCAAGTCTTCCAGGGAACCATCCGCATCCCAGCCTCGAGCCTAGCCGGATCCCGATCCCTGTCCCTGAGTTTGGCTGATTACCCCAGCCGCCGCCACCGAGTGGGAGCCAGTGGGATCCCAGTGCCGCCGTAACACCCCTCTTCCTTTAGCTTCAGCTAGAAATCGCAGGAGCCCCGCACTGTACCCGTAGGGTCAGTGCCGGGAGGAATGCGGAAGTCACAATAGAACCATGACCCAAGTCCTGACCGTATCCTGCAAGCTCAAGGCGTCCCAGTCGCAAGCCGCCAAATTGGACGCGACCTTGGCTGCTTTCGGCCAAGCCTTGAACTGGGTCAACCAGAACACGCCGGAGAAAGTCGCCAACGCCGTTAAGCTCCAGTCTCTGTGCTACCGCGAAATCCGTGCCCGGTTCGGCTTGTCCAGTAACTTGGCTCAACAGATATGCAGACGGGTAGCGTCTGCTCGCAAGGTGGCACAACAGAAAAACCGCCCCGTCAAAGCGTTCAAAGGGGGCTTCGCTACCTACGATGCACGTATCTTTTCGTTCCGCGAGAAAGACTGGACGGTGTCGCTGACCACGGTGGAGGGTCGGGAGCGCTTTGAGCTGGCGATTGGCCGCTACCAGAGAGAACGGCTGGCGGGCTCCAATCCCAAATCTGCCACTCTGGTCAAGCGTAAAGACGGCTCCTACTCCATTCAAATCTGTGTAGAAGCGGAGCCATCCCCACCGCAACGCACGGGTAGAGTGCTGGGGGTGGACTTGGGGAGGACGGATATTGCCCATACGTCAGACGGGGACAATTGGAATGGACAGCAGTTGAACCGAGTCCGAGACCGCTACTCCCGGTTGAGGGCGGTACTCCAACGCAAAGCCAGTAAGGGCACCCGCAGTTCGCGGCGCAGATGCAGAGAACTGTTGCAACGGCTGTCTGGCAAGGAAAGACGCTTTCAGTCGCGTCAGCGTTGCGTAGCAAAAACGTGGGTCAATCATCGCATCTCCAAAGCTATTGTCTCCAGGGCAAAGGCTACCAACAGCGCTATCGCCCTGGAAGACCTGACAGGGATCCGGGAAAGAGTCAATCAACAACCCCGCAGCAAAACCGAAAGGCGCAGGGCCAACAGTTGGGCGTTCTACCAACTACGTCAATTTCTGGAATACAAGGCGAGGGTTGCAGGGGTTTCTCTGATTCTTGTGCCGCCCGCCTACACGTCGCAGACCTGCCACCGGTGTTTGCACATCCATCCCGACCCTGCGCAATCCTATCGCAGTGGTAAGTCGTTCAAGTGTGGGCACTGTGGATGGGAAGGAGATGCGGACTTGAATGGTGCAAACGTAATTGCGCTCTTGGGGGCTGCCGTAAACCAGCCTAGAGGTTCGGGCCTGTTTTGTTCTCTGGTAGAGCAGAGCAGGCTCAGGGCTACTGAAAGCCCGCTCCGTACCGCTTAGCGGTCGGAGCCGGGTAGTTTACACCACAGATCCGGTCACGTAGCGTTGCGGAGCAACAGGAGCAACAAAGTTTGTACGGGGAACATGAGGTGGAGTTGAGAAGAGGTGCCTAGCCCAACCTTTGAACAGCCTGAGGAAATCCGAGCGCTTTTTGACCGCATTGCTCCCCACTATGACTCCCTCAACCAAACCTTGAGCCTGGGCCTCCATCAGGTTTGGAAGCGTATGGCCGTGCGTTGGTCGGGCGCCAGCTCAGGAGGATATGTGCTGGATCTGTGCTGCGGAACCGGTGATCTGGCTCTGCAGTTGGCCCGCCGAGTAGGACGAAGGGGACATGTGGTGGGCCTAGATTTCTCTCCCGCCATGCTGGCGATTGCCCGGCGTCGCTCCCGGCTCTTCCCTGGCTACTCCCTGGAGTGGGTTTTGGGAGATGCCTTGGCCTTACCTTTTCCCGACAGTAGCTTCGATGCCATTACCATGGGCTACGGCTTGCGCAATGTAACCGATATTCCCCAAGCCTTGCGAGAGATTAGGCGAGTACTGAAGCCAGGACGTCGTGCCGCCATTTTGGATTTTCACCGCCCCACAGGGATCCCTCTTTGCGAACAATTTCAGCGCTGGTACTTGAACACTCAGGTGGTTGCCCAGGCCAAAACTTTGGGACTGGGATCCGAATATGCCTACATTGATCCCAGCCTAGATCGCTTTCTCTCTGGAGAAGAGCAACGACAAATGGCCCTGCAGGCAGGGTTTGCCAGTGCCAAGTTCTACCCCCTAGCGTGGGGCATGATGGGGGTACTGGTGATTGAGAAGTTTCGTATTGTTTCCATTAATTCCACTAATTCCACTTCCCCGAAGGGAAGCGACTCCCCCCGATTATAACCTTTGTCCAGAGTGGGATCCAGGGGCCTAGATCGACAGGGTCTCGTTTAAGGACTCCGGCCCGCTGGCGCGATGAGAGGCTAGGGAGCAACGACATAACGATCCTGCGAGAGGCGCTCGTTGCCTCCCCACCTTGCTGGTTTGCTCTGGCTGCAGACAGATGTGAAGACTGGGCTTGGGACCCAATTTTTGGGTAAAACTCCCTAGGTAAAAATTACTACAAACCACCACAAGAGCTGGGATCCCCCTCTGGAAAGCTTGGGAAACCCTAAATTCCTGGGGACTTGCTGGGTGGGCTTTCTTCGGCTACTGCTTGCCTGCGTCGATCCCCGATGCCGCAATCACCACAGCATTCCGGTCGCTTGAAGTCGTCCCAATGGATGCAAGCCCGGCAGCCTTTCAGCATTTCCGGCCAGCGCTCCCGAATCAACAGTTGCCGCAGTTTGACTTCCCGTGACTCCTGAAAGGGGTGTTGGAATTGATCCATAGCTATTGGGTTTCCCAGCTCTCTTATCTGGTATAAAAGCAGATTTGAGTTTGGGATCGAGAAATATCAGTATAGCTTAAGGTTTGTGGTGGCCCAATCTTTTTTGCCAGTTTAAGACATTCGAGACAGACCAATCTGCTTTTATTCATCACCTTGGGAAAAGATCTACCAAAAAATGTAAACAGGTCATATAAAACTTAACTCATTTTTTCTCCGCTTAAAACAAAGGTGGGATCCAATGCCAGCAGCATTTGAGTCCGACCGCGGTGTTCCAGGCGGTTCACCGCCGATTGAATCACCTCCACATGATGAGCCCGCACAGCGGCCAGGCCGGCAGAAAGGCCGTAGAGCCCATCCAAAGAGTTGGTCGTCGCCACGACCCGCCCGTTGGGGCTGAGATGGCTCCAGCAGGCTTCCAAGATCTCGCGTAGAGGATGGCCCCCCTCAATGCAGATGCGATCCGGCGCTGGAGAAAGGTGTTGCAGACAATCGGGGGCAGTACCTTGAATCACCTGCACGTTGGCGAGGCCAAATTTCCGGCAATTGCTCTCGATCAGGCTGACCACCTCTGCATCTCGCTCGATGGCGATCACGCGAGCTTTGGGGCACAGAATGGCTGCTTCAATGGCAATGGTGCCGGTTCCGGCGCCGATATCCCATAGGCAGTGGTTCTCTCCCAGGCGCAACTGGCTCAGCACCAACACGCGCACCTCGCGAGGGCTCATCGGGATCCCTGGGATGCGTTCAAAGGCAGAGTCTGGGATCCCTGGGGTGCGGTAGGGCCAAGAGAAGGCGGCTGACATGGGTAAAGTACCGTTGCAGAGGAAGTTTGTCTATACATATCCCTCAGCATAGAGCGAATGCTCAACAGGCCATCTCCAACCTGATAGGGGTGCCGCTTCTCCCGCCCAATCATTGCCCAGATGGGCACCACAAACGCCCTCTGAGCTCAACGGAGTGGTTGGAGCAATTCCCAACCGGCAAAGCTGCAGTCCAAAACCAAAATGATCCTGCCCCCTTGAGGAATCGAGTTGGACACTAGGGAAGTTCTGGAGACAAGCGGGACCCTTTTACCCAAGAGCTCATTTTGCGCCGGATGTAGCTGGTGCTGCCGGAAAAAGTTGTAGTTGGGGCAATGTTCAGTACAAGAGGATCTTAAGAACGTTTCCTTGAACTGGAGCCTATCAAACCATCCATCCAAAGAATAAGCTTTGCTCGCAGATACAGCCAAATCTCATCATTTGCCCGCAACAGGAATAGAACATATAGGCTCAATACGACGAAAACACACAGGTTCCCTAAAAAAGTGTAGGTTTGGATAATTTGATCGGTGCTCCAGCCAAAGTCGTAGTTTAGGCGGTTCATATCCCCCCTGGCATCTCCTTGGCCGCCCAACAAAGTTCCCCAGGGAACCCCGGCCAATCCCAGTCTGATGCTGTGCCATTCCCAAAAGCTTCTCCACAGGCTGCTGCTCGCGATCCCCAGCACGACAAATCGCCAAAAATCCCATCGCCAGCGATCTGGCAGGGGAAAATAAAAGCTGGCCATCAGAAAGGTGCTGAGATAAAATTCTCCTCCAACGCCGCTAAAGACAAACAACATCTCCCAGGTGCGATTGGGCATCAGCCAGGTCATGTAAAACTGCAATAGAGCAAGAAAGATGGCCAGCACCTGCAGCCACCCAATCCGCTCCTTGCGGGCTGACCAGAAGAGTAGAATCAGTAAAAAGAGGATTCCAAAATACACAAAGGGATCCCTCTGGGAGCTAACGCTTGTCCAGCCGATGGGCAGAGGCAAAGCCCGATACCCGCTCCACCAGGCGACGGTGGCATGGCCAAATTCGTGGATCCAAATGTGAAGAGCATGCCTCTAACCCCCAAAACCCTGAACTTTGCTGAATTTACTGAGCTTTAGGCGGTTTGGCAAAAGTCATTGAGAGGGATATAGTAGACCAAGTTTCCCCCTGATCCTTGAGTCCACCGCAACGGTTGCCGGGAAGTGAAGGGGGAAAGCGCTCGGGGGGTATTCCTCAGGGCTTTGCGGGATACCGCCTTCCTGCTCAGAGATAGGCAGGATGCGATCGCTTCTTTCCTGAACCATGTTCAGGAGAGTTCAGCGTGAATGTATCAGGCAAATGCAACAACTGCAACAAGCCTATGTTGTTCACCATCAGGGCTACCGCAAACGCAGCCGGGTAAGCCCAAGCGTTGACTGCCCAGTTATCGAAGGAAAACCGATCCCAACGCTGCCGGGATCCCAGCTTTAGGCTCTGCCGCCAGAGCAAACGTGAGCCGCGGAAAGCGCAAATCTCCACTTGATCCAGCCGTGGAATCCGCAGTTGCTTCAGGATCAGAAACAGTTGGGCGGCGGCAACTTGGGGGGAGAGCTGAGGCCGATAAGGGGATCCAATGAGGTGAATGTGCAGGGTCTCGTCGGCAAAGTCTACCCGGACACACCAGCGACGCCGCAGCAGTTCTGTCCGCACAACCTGCACAATTGACTGGGCGTGTCCAGCTCGGGCCAGGGCTAGGGGATCCGGTGGCCTGGGCATCCCAAGATACCTCGTCGGAGAACAAGCAGTGGGATGGAGAAGATACGCCCATTATCCTCTGGCCCCGCAAGCAAGAGCGGAATTGCGCTCCTTCTCAGGCTGCTCCGAGGGCAGGTTGGTATAGTTGAGGGCAGCAGGTGTGGGGAGTGGATGGAAGGTCATGCCTGAATTCGGCAAGCCGGGGTCAAGGCAGATATGGGGGGCGATGCTGCTGTTGAGCTTGGCGGGGGCAGGGCTGTTTCCCCCGGAATCTGTCCAGGCTCAGGCGATTACAGCCCCAGGTTTATCGCGCATTGAGCGTTGGTACTACGACCCCCAGCAGGGGCGGCTGGAAGTTAACACCCAGGGCGAGGTGCGGCCTTTTCTGTTCGTGCTGCAGAATCCGCCTCGGGTTGTGCTGGATTTTCCCAACACCCGCTTTGGACAGGAGCCCCAAACCCAGACTTTTGCGGGCCGTGTCACCTCTGTGCAGATTAGCCAGCTTACGGATACCATTACCCGCTTTGTGCTGTATCTGCAGCCGGATCAGCCCCTCAGCCTCAACCAACTGCAACTGCTCACTGCCGGCCCCTCCCGCTGGGCTGTTCAATTCACCCAGGCCGGATCTCTCTCTTCTTCTCCCCCTTCATCTGCCGGCTTATTGGGAGGTTCCAGGGATCCCTTCCCGCCGTCCCCGCCTTTGCCGACACTGCCTCCCCGACGCCCGGCACCCACCCCATCTCCTCGCTCCGGCCATCAAATTTTAGAGGTATCCCCGCAAGCAGAAGGCTTTTTCATCCGTACCCAAGGCAGCCCCTCCACTACGGTGCGGCGCATCCTCGATCCGGATCGGGTAGTGGTGGATTTTCTCAACACCACCCTCAGCCCTGCTCTCACCCAGCGAGCTTATGTCATCAACCGTCTGGGGGTTTCGCGGCTGCGTATCGGGCAGTTTGAGCCCACCGTTGCTCGGGTAGTGCTGGATGTGGATTCCTCCGGTGGCGACTGGGAAGCCCGCTACGACCCACAGCGAGGTGGGATCTGGATCCAGCCTGCCGGGGGTGCTGCCCAGGCCAGCCTTTTGCCCGAGGTCAGCTCTGTCAACAGCAGTGGGCCGCTGGCCACGTTGCAATCGGTTCAGCTCCAGGGCAACCGGTTGATCATCAGCGCCGATGGATTCATGTTCTACCGGGCCGGCTGGGATCCCGAGAGTGGTGGCTACCGCATCAACGTGGCGCCCGCTCGCCTGCCCCAGTCTATGCCGGATCCCGGCTTGCCGGTTGGAGGGCCGGTGGAGCGGATCCGCTTTGTCCAGGAAGATGCCCGCACGGTCAGCATTCTGGTGCAGCCCGCCGAGGAGTTCAATGTCTTCGAGCCCAACCCCGGCCAGGGATCCCGCCGCATTACCTTGGAGCTGCGACCTCTGAATGCTCCTCCACCAATACCTCAGCCGCAGACGCCCGGCCCTGCCTCCCCTTCCACCCCCCAATCTCTGAACCGGACGGTCATTGCCATCGACCCCGGCCACGGGGGACGGGATCCCGGTGCCATCGGGGTGGATGGGATCCAGGAGAAGGACATCGTGCTCTCCGTTGCCCACCAGGTGCAACGACTGCTGCAGGAGCGGGGGTACGGGGTGGTGATGACCCGCACCGATGACCGGGAAGTGCTGCTGCAACCGCGGGTGGATATGGCCGTTCAGGCCAACGCTGCCCTGCTGGTGAGCATTCATGCCAACGCCCTGGATCGCTCCGGCATTCACGGCATCGAGACCTATTACCTGCGACCCGATAGCGCCGAGCTGGCCGCCATCTTGCACCGCAGCTTGGTCAGGGCCACCGGTGCTGCTGACCGGGGGGTGAGACGAGCCCGCTTTTTTGTGGTGCGGGAAACACCTGTGGGTATGCCCTCCGTGCTGCTGGAGTTGGGATACGTAACCAACCCAACCGAAGGGCGAAAATTGGCTACTGCCGAATATCAGGCTATTTTGGCGCGGGCCATTGCCGATGGCATTGAGACTTTCTTGCGCAGTCGCTAGCCGTTGGCTGAGCTTGTTCATGTCTATCGGATCTCTCAATTGATCCTTAAGTAAACTACCCGGCTCCGACCGCTAAGCGGTACGAAGCGGGCTTTCAGCAGCCCTGAGCCTGCTCTGCTCTACCAGAGAACAAAACAGGCCCGAACCTCTAGGCCGGTTTACGGCAGCCCCCAAGAGCGCAATTACGTTTGCACCATTCAAGTCCGCATCTCCTTCCCATCCACAGTGCCCACACTTAAACTTCTTCCCACTGCGGTAGGATTGCGCAGGATCGGGATGGATATGCAAACACCGGTGGCAGGTCTGCGACGTGTAGGCGGGCGGCACAAGAATCAGAGAAACCCCTGCAACCCTCGCCTTGTACTCCAGAAACTGACGTAGTTGGTAGAACGCCCAACTGTTGGCCCTGCGCCTTTCGGTTTTGCTGCGTGGCTGTTGATTGACCCTTTCCCGGATCCCTGTCAGGTCTTCCAGAGCGATAGCGCTGTTGGTAGCTTTTGCCCTAGAGACAATAGCTTTGGAGATGCGATGATTGACCCACACTTGAAAGCGTCTTTCCTTGCCAGACAGCCGTTGCAACAGTTGACGGCATCTGCGCCGCGAACTGCGTGTGCCCTTACTGGCTTTGCGTTGGAGTACCGCCCTCAACCGGGAGTAGTGGTCTCGGACTCTGTTCAACTGCTGTCCATTCCAGTTGTCCCCCTCTGACGTATGGGCAATATCTGTCCTCCCCAAGTCCACCCCGATCACCTTGTCGGTATCTTGTTGCTTGGGTGGCTTTTCCTCTACGCAAATCTGGATGTAGTAGGAGCCATCTTTGCGCTTGATCAGCGTGGCAGCTTTTGGGTTGGAACCAGCCAGCATCCCACGCTGGTAGTTGCCAATGGCCAGTTCAAAGCGTTCTCTCCCTTCCACCGTGGTCAGCGACACCGTCCAGTCTTTTTGACGGAACGAAAAGATGCGAGCGTCGTAGGTAACAAAGCCGCTCTTAAACTCCTTGACGGGACGCTTTTTCTGCTTAGCCACTTTGCGGGAACCCGCTACCCGTCTGCACACCTGTTGAGCCAAGTTACTGGACAAGCCGAACCGAGCTCGAATCTCGTAGTAGCAAAGGGATTGCAGTTTGACCGCGTTGACGATCTTCTCCGGCGTGTTCTGGTTGACCCAATTCAAGGCTTGGCCAAAAGCCTCCAAAGTCACGTCCAATTTGGCGGCTTGCGACTGGGCTACCTTGAGCTTGCAGGAGACGGTCAGGACTTGGGTCATGGTTCTATTGTAACCTCGCGTTCCTCCCGGCACTGACCCTACGGGTACAGTGCGGGGCTCCTGCGATTTCTAGCTGATCGAATTGACGATCCAGTTGGCCCAGTTGATCTCAGAGGGAAGGCAGGGAATCTGTCGCCGAGATTCTCGAAAGCAGGGTAGGATACAGCAGCTTAGGCCAAGGTGTTGAGGAGAATGGAGCATGCGGTGGGAGTGGGGATCGGATCCGGATCCCAGTTGGCCAATTGGGGTGTTTGACAGCGGCTTGGGCGGGCTGACGGTTTGGCGAGCTTTGCGCCGTCGGCTCCCCCACGAACGGCTCATCTACTTCGGCGACACAGCGCGGTTGCCCTATGGGGAACGCTCGCCAGAGGAGATCCTGGCCTTTGTGCGGCAAATTCTGACGTGGATGCAGGCGCAGCCGGTGAAGCTGGTGGTGATGGCCTGCAATACCAGCTCGGCCTTGGCTCTGGACCACGTGCGGCAGGAGTTTGCCCTGCCCGTTCTGGGGTTGATCCTACCCGGCGCCCAGGCAGCACTGGCCCAAGGATCCCGTATTGGGGTGCTCGCCACGGTGGCCACGGTCAAGAGTCGCGCTTACTCAAGAGCCATTCAAGAGTACAGCGCTCTGGATCCCAAACGTTTTCCGTACCCCGTTTACTGTTGGGAGCAGGCCTGCCCTGAGTTCGTCCCTCTCATTGAAGCCGGATGGCTGGATAGCCCTGCTCTGCGACAGGCGGCTGAACGCTACCTGCAACCGCTGTTGCAACAGGGGATCGATACTCTTGTCTATGGCTGTACTCACTACCCCCTGCTGGATCCAATCCTGAAGCCTTTGCTGCCGTCCTCGGTCAAACGGGTAGATCCAGGGATGGCGCTGGTGGGATCCCTGGCCCGCGAATTGAGCTTGTGGGGCTTGCGCCGCCCCTCGACCGCTGCCCAGGAGGAACCCCACCGTTTCTGTGTGAGCGGGGATCCAGAGCGATTTGCCCAGTTGGCCACTCCTTGGTTGGGCTTTCGGCCCCAGGTAGAACGGGTGGAATTGCCGGCTTTGGATGTCAGCAACTCCCTCCGCCCCTGAGCGCCCTTCTCCTCGGGGATAAAGATTGGGGGCCCCTCAACGGGTCATCACCTGCAAGGGGAAACGTTCCGCCAACTCCCCTTCCACCTTGGGTAGCCATTCCTCTTGGAACACCCACACCTGCCCCTGCTGTACACGGCCATCGGGGTTTTGCGTCAGCTCCAGCCAGTACACAAATTGGTTTCCCCGCAGCACCACCCCTTGGATGGCAAGGGCCAAGGTATAGCCCGGACTGCCTGCCAGAGCTTCTGGGGATGGGTAGCGAATCACCTCCACTGCCTGATCCAGATCGGCGGCGATCTCCGGCCCATAGACATCGCGAATGGCTTGAAAGAGATCCTCTGCTGTCAGTCCTTGGGGGCGAAAGAACGTCATCCGTTCCGAGCGAATCGTCTCCCGATCCAGCGGGTTGATGATCCGTCCCGGCGGAGCCACCGAAGCCAAGAACGTAAAACGGGATCCATCCGGCCCCACTCGGTTGATGTTCAGGGTTTCGCCCGGACGGGGCCGCAGCACAGGATTGTCCCTCACCCAGGCCGCCACCTGATCCGGAGATTGCCCGGGGATCCCCCAAGCTGCCAACTGAAGGCCCGTCGCCCAACAGGCCATTGCCAAACCGGTTCCTCGCACCCAGCGCAGCCTTTTGCCCCAGCAGGACAGAGCCCTTGTTGGCTTTGCACCCAAGACCGGCCAGCGATTGCAACGCACGTTCCCATTCCTCCGGGCAAACAACACAAAAACACCACAGTAGAATTAGAGAGACTAAGAGATAAATTGAGCGGGCATGGGCAGATCCATCCTCGATGCAAGCGCCCAGCAGTCTTGCCCCTCCCCACTGTACCTGAAGATGTCGGCGCGCCTGTTGCGTCTGAGCGCGAGCATCACGGCCAACGGTTGCAAAGATCCCTCGGCAAGATGCGCAGATCCCCGGCGGCTTATCCGCCAAAACGTAAAAAGTATCTTAAGATCAACGGTAAGCAAATCTCATACGCACTAGGTCAGCACCTCAGGAGGTAACCGATGGCTCTCGTTGCAATGCGGACGCTGCTGGATCATGCCGCCGAACATGGCTACGGCATTCCTGCCTTCAACGTCAACAACATGGAGCAGATCCAAGCAATCATGCAGGCAGCCCATGAAACCAACAGCCCCGTTATCCTGCAAGCCTCTCGAGGGGCACGCAAGTATGCGGGCGAGAACTTTCTGCGGCACCTGATCCTGGCGGCAGTGGAGACCTACCCCCACATCCCCGTCGCCATGCACCAAGACCACGGCAATAGCCCGGCTACCTGCTATTCCGCCATCCGCAACGGCTTCACCAGCGTCATGATGGATGGATCCCTCAAAGAAGATGCCAAAACCCCGGCCAGCTACGAGTACAACGTGGCCGTGACCTCCGAGGTGGTGAAAGTGGCCCACGCAATTGGGGTAAGCGTGGAAGGAGAACTGGGCTGCCTGGGATCCCTGGAAACGGGCCGTGGGGAAGCGGAAGATGGCCACGGCGCGGAAGAGGCGCTCAGCCATGACCAACTCCTCACCGACCCCGACCAAGCGGTGGACTTTGTGGAGCGAACTCAGGTGGATGCGCTGGCCGTAGCCATTGGTACCAGCCATGGCGCCTACAAGTTCTCCCGGAAGCCCACTGGTGACATCCTCGACATGGAGCGCATTGCTGAGATCCACCGCCGCCTGCCCAACACGCACCTGGTGATGCACGGTTCCTCCTCGGTGCCCAAGGAGCTGATCGACATCATCAACGAATACGGCGGCTCCATTCCCGAGACTTACGGTGTGCCGCTGGAAGAAATTCAGCGGGGCATCCAAAATGGAGTGCGCAAAGTAAACATCGACACCGACAACCGCCTGGCCATCACAGCTGCCGTGCGCCGCGCTCTGGCCGAGAATCCGAAAGAGTTTGACCCCCGCCACTTCCTCAAGCCTTCCATTAAGGAAATGCAAAAAGTCTGTGCTGAGCGCTACATTGCCTTCGGCTGTGCTGGCCATGGCACCAAAGTTCCGGTGGTTACCTTGGATGAGATGGCAGCCAAGTATGCTTCTGGAGCTTTGGCGGCTCAGGTGAAGAAGACCGTTGCGGTCTAGTCCCCACATCCTGCAAGAACTCTGGAATGCTTGCCGGGGCGCTTCCAGGGTCTTCCTTGGAGATCAGCTAGGTCACTGGACTCAGATTGGACAAATAAGGGGATCCAGCTGGGATCCCCTTTTGCTTTGGAGGAACTTGATGCATTTTGGGGGTCAGGCAGCTTTTGCCGCAGAACGTTTTTCCGTCTCAATTTGATGGTTCAGCAACGCCAAGCTTAGGCAGTCCAACAGTTCCAGGTCAGCCTCAGAGTAGCGCCGCTGAAAGAGCAGCTCATTGATGCGGTTCTCTTGGCCCAAGCTGAGGAAGCTGCTGCGGAACACCTGCTCCACGATTTCTTGGATGCTGGAGGGCAGAGTAACAGAGTCAAGACTTGTATTCATGGCTGGTTCTGTTTGAGAGATGGTTTTTGAAGGGAGAAGACTATCTTTGCCAAGAGGTGAGGTAGCGCTGCTCGATGTCCTGCAGGGAAAGATGGGAAGCCCTGGGCCGCGGCTCATTCACGGAGGAGACATCGTTCTGCCACTTGAGGGATACTCCCAGCAGTGCTCCCAAAGAGAAGCTCTCGCTCAATAGGGCTGCTATGCGGTAAGTACGGTAGTCCAGGGTTAGATCTTCACTGACTTGCATCTGTGTTTCCTCCGTATTTCTAACGTTCATGCCCCTATCATAGCCTCGAGATCAGTGGAAGTACAGAGAAACATCGAGGATTTGCGTAGGCAATTTGTACGTTTCTTCTACGCGATTTGGCGGATATCGGTGGGATCCCAGGGGTCTTTGGGGCGGGTTCAGGGTTGAGTCAGGGATCCCAGCCCAGCAGAGCACAGATGTCCGCAGCCAGGGTGGCGGCGTTGAAGGGTTTGCCGATGAGGCCATTGGCTCCAAGCTGAGCCAGAGAGGAGGGTGAAACTGGGAAATTGACATCCTCCCCGGCCTGAAGGCTGGAGATTCCTACCACGCTGCGCATGGATGGCTCCTTGCGCAGTCGTCTCGGCGGGTTCCTGCTTCCGACCGCCCGTGCGGTTCGATCCACAGGCC
>NZ_JBSSDE010000058.1:0-13078 GCF_054060435.1 Thermostichus sp. MS-CIW-34
TCGGAAGCAGGAACCCGCCGAGACGACTGCGCAAGGAGCCATCCATGCGCAGCGTGGTAGGAATCTCCGGCCTAAAGGCCGGGGAGGATGTCAAAAGACCTCAGCTGCCCAACACTGTGCAGCTGACAAAAAATACAGTTCTCTTGGGAGAGGAGCCGAGGGTGGTGGCGTTGGCGGCGCGGAGCGCTTGGGAGCGGATCCACCGGTTGGGAAAGGGGCGGCAAATGCTAACGTCAGAGTAGGGATCTTTCCGCTGGGCAAGGGATCCCGTTACCCTGGTTTTTGGCTTTTTCCCCAAGATCTGGATGTTGAGAGCTGGAATTGTCGGCCTGCCCAACGTAGGCAAATCTACCTTGTTCAACGCCCTCTGTGAAAATGCCAAAGCCGAGGCGGCCAACTTTCCCTTCTGCACCATTGAGCCGAATGTGGGGCGGGTGGCGGTGCCCGACGAGCGCTTGCAGGTGCTGGCCAAGATCAGCGGTTCTGCCGAGATCATCCCCAGCCAAATCGAGTTTGTGGATATTGCCGGGCTGGTGGCTGGAGCCAGCAAGGGGGAGGGTCTGGGCAACCAGTTTCTCTCCCACATTCGCCAGGTGGACGCCGTGGTGCACGTGGTGCGCTGCTTCCAAGACGAGAACATTGTGCATGTGGCGGGTTCGGTGGATCCCTTGCGGGATATCGGGGTGATCAACTTGGAGCTAGCCTTGGCGGATTTGGCCCAGATCGAGCGGCGCATAGAGCGGGTGCGCAAGCAGGCCAAGTCCGACAAAACCGCCCAACTGGAGTTGCAGGCTCTGGAACAATTACAGGCTGCCTTGGACGAGGGCAAGCCGGCTCGCCTGGTACCCCTCAGCCCAGAAGAAGAGCAGTTGATCAAAGGGTTGGGGCTGCTCACCCGCAAAAAAGTCATCTACGCCGCCAATGTGGCGGAAACGGATCTGGCCAGCGGCAATGCCTGGGTGGAGCAGGTGCGGCAATTTGCCGAGGCGGAAGGGGCAGGTGTGGTGGTGGTCTCAGCCCAGGTGGAGGCGGAACTGGTGGAGCTGCCCCCCGACGAGCGACAGGCCTATCTGGATTCGTTAGGGGTAAAAGAGGGCGGGCTGAAATCTCTCATCCGAGCCACCTACGAGCTGTTGGGCTTGCGCACCTACTTTACCTCTGGCCCCAAAGAAACCCGCGCTTGGACGATTCCAGTCGGCGCCACAGCCCCTCAGGCAGCCGGGGTGATCCACTCCGATTTTGAGCGGGGCTTCATCCGGGCCGAGACGGTGGCCTATGCCGATCTGGTGGCGGCGGGATCCCTGAATGCCGCCAAAGAAAAGGGCCTGCTGCGCAGCGAAGGCAAAGACTACGTCGTCCAGGAAGGGGACGTGATGCACTTCCGCTTCAATGTCTAGTTCCCTATCCTCCTGCATCTCTCAGGCAAGCTGGGTTTTCTCAGAAACTGAAGACTTGCTCCCTGTCTTTAGGCAAAAAGACTTAACCCGCCCTGGACAAGGGATCCCAGCGCAGCTCCGGCTGGGTCTGAGAGGGGGCCTTTTCCTAAGAAAACGGTTGACGCTGTAACGAAACATCACAATAATTGGACTAGATAAACAAATGTTTTAGGGATGTATTGATGGATCTGCTGCAATACGGCCCGATGGCCTGGGTTTACATGGCAATCTTTGCCTCTATCATTTGGTGCATCTGGGGTCGTTCCGAAGACGACATCATGTTCTAGCCAGAGCGGGAGAGCTTCCTCTGTCGGCGGGGGCCATTCCTTGCGCTTGAGCCGGCAGGGGCAGCCTTTCACCAATCGTGGCTCTGTAAGGACGTTGTAAAAAATTTTGTAGAATCCTGTTGGGCTTGCGCCAGCCTTGGGATTGACGGCAATACCATCCTAGGCAGTGGGAGACTTTTCCCCCTGCTTTTGCAACACGGCAGCCTGCAGCGGTTATGGGTGTTACCAGCTTGATCTCCCGACGTCCTCTGCCTGGGGCAGAACAGACGCCAGAGGGCTACCGTCTTTCTTGGCGGGGCGTTGGGGTGATGGGGGTGCTAAACGTTACCCCCGACAGCTTCAGCGATGGCGGCCAGTGGGGATCCCCAGAAGCAGCCGTGCAGGCAGCCGAGGCCATGGCGGCGGCAGGGGCCTTGATGGTGGATGTTGGCGGCGAGTCCACCCGCCCAGGGGCAGATCCGGTGCCGGTAGAAGTGGAATGCGACCGGGTTTTGCCGGTAATTCGAGCTTTGCAGGGATCCGGGATCCCCATCAGCGTCGATACGCGCAGAACGGAGGTGGCGGCTGCGGCTTTGGCTGCCGGGGCGCACATCATCAACGATGTCAGCGGGCTGCGGGATCCCCAAATGATACAGGTCTGTGCCGAAAAGGGGGTGCCGGCGGTGATCATGCACATGCGGGGAGAACCGCGCACCATGCAGCAGCAGACCGACTATGCTGACCTGGAGGGGGAGGTTTTCGGTTTTCTCAGGGAACAGGCAGAGCGGGCCCTGGCAGCGGGCGTGCCCAGCGTTGTTTTGGATCCGGGCTTGGGCTTTGCCAAAACTGCCGAGCAGAATGTAACCCTGCTCAAAGCCCTACCGCGGCTGGTGGCCTACGGCTACCCAGTTTTGGTGGGGGCCTCCCGCAAAAGTTTTGTGGGTAAGCTTTCCGGCATTGCCGTACCTAATCAGCGAGACAGCGCCAGCGTGGCCGTGCACCTGTTTGCAGCCAGCCGGGGGGCTGCCCTAGTACGGGTTCACAACGTGCCGGCTCATGTTTCCGCCCTCGCCACTTGGGAAGCTCTGCACCATGACGCAGGGTAGGCTGGTGCTGCAGGGCCTTGTCTTTCATGCTTACCACGGCCACTGCCCGGAGGAAGCGGTTTTGGGTGGGCGTTTTGTGGTGGACGTGGAGATACGGCTTTCCCTAGCCGAGATCCAAGATGACCTCTCGCGCACGGTGGACTACGCCCAGGTGTACGAGAGGGTGCGGCAGGAGGTGACCGGCCAACGCTACCGCTTGGTCGAGACCTTGGCGGATCAGATCGCAGAGCGGCTGTGGCAGAGCTATCCCCAACTGGAGGCCCTAACTGTGCGGGTTCACAAGCCCCATGCTCCCCTGCCGGGGCTGTTCGAGGATGTTTACGTCGAGGTCGACCGCCGGCGAGCCGTAAGCAGGGCGGAAGCCTCATGAATCGTGACCTGGCCTATGTTGCCCTGGGAAGCAACCTGGGGGATCCGCTGCAGCAGTTGCGCTTGGCTGTGCAGAAGTTGCGCCGGTTGGGAGAGGTGGTGGCCTGTTCCAGTCTCTACCGCAGCCCAGCCCAAGGGGGGCCACCCGGACAGCCTGACTACCTTAACGCAGTGGTGGCGTTGGATCCCTTTCCCCCCTACCAGTCTCCCCTGGAGTTGCTCGGGGCGCTGCTGGCCATCGAGCAGGAGGCAGGACGGGTGCGGCGCATCCGCTGGGAGGCCAGAACCCTGGATTTGGATCTGCTGGCCATGGGCAGCCGCATCCTGAACAGCCCTGAGCTGACGTTGCCCCACCCCCGCATGATGGAACGTGCTTTTGTCTTAGCTCCCTTGGGGGAGATCGCTCCCGACTGGCGTCACCCTGAGACCGGTGTGGGGGTCAAAGAGGCACTCATCAGTTTGGATCAGTCCTGGCTGGAGCGCACAACCCTCGGCTGGGAGTAAGAAAGAGTTTGGTAAGCTGGTTAGGGATTTCGGCAAAAGGGATCCCATGGACAGCCTCGAACTCTGGCAGCGCTACTGCGATTGGCTTTACTACCATCCCGGCCTGGAGATTTTCGTCGATATCAGCCGCATCCGTTTCACTCCCCCTCAGGTGGAAGCGCTACGGCCTCGCTTTGCCCAGGCTTTTGCCGATATGCAGGCTTTGGAGGCAGGAGCCATTGCCAACCCCGACGAAGGCCGCCAGGTGGGCCACTATTGGCTGCGGGCGCCCGAGCTGGCTCCCACCCCTGAAATCCGGCAGGCCATTCAGGATTCCATTGAGCGAGTGGAAACCTTTGCCGAAAAGATCCATCGCGGAACCATCCCGGCCAGCGGGGGGGGACGGTTCACCGAGCTGCTCTGCATCGGCATTGGCGGCTCAGCTCTGGGGCCGCAATTTGTGGCGGAGGCCCTGGCTCCGCTGCACCCCCCCCTGAACATCCACTTCATCGACAACACGGATCCCGACGGGTTTGACCGGGTGCTGGGGCGGCTGGCAGACCAACTGGGGCAAACCCTGGTGATCACCACCTCCAAATCCGGCGGCACCCCAGAGCCCCGCAATGGCTTGGTGGAGGTGAAGCTGGCCTACCAAAAGGCTGGGATCCCTTTTTCTGCGCATGCGGTGGCCATCACCGGCCCCGGCAGCCAATTGGAGCAGCAGGCGCGGCAGGAGGGGTGGTTGGAGGTCTTCCCCATCTTCGACTGGGTGGGGGGGCGCACCTCCGAAACGTCCCCGGTGGGCCTGTTGCCGGCAGCGTTGCAGGGCATTGATATCCGGGCTTTGCTGGCCGGGGCAGCCACCATGGATGAGGCCACCCGCCTGCCCCACCTGGAGCGCAATCCCGCCGCTCTGCTGGCCATGGCCTGGTACATCGTCGGTCAAGGGCAAGGGCGCAAGGACATGGTGGTTTTGCCCTACAAGGATCGCCTGCTGCTGTTTAGCCGTTACTTACAACAGTTGGTGATGGAATCCCTGGGCAAATCCCACGATCTAAACGGCAACCGTGTGGAGCAGGGCATCGCCGTTTACGGCAACAAGGGCACCACCGACCAACATGCCTACGTCCAGCAGTTGCGGGATGGCTTGAACAACTTCTTTGTCACCTTCATCGAGGTGCTTCAGGATCGGGAGCCTGGGATCCCTTCCCCCTTCGTGGAGCCGCAGGTGACCAGTGGCGACTACCTGAACGGCCTGCTGCAGGGCACCCGCCAGGCCCTCTACGAAAACGGTCGCGACTCCATTACCGTGACGCTGCCACGGGTAGATGCCCGCTCGGTGGGGGCCTTGATTGCCCTCTACGAACGAGCCGTGGGCCTCTATGCCTCCCTAATCCAGATCAACGCCTACCATCAACCGGGGGTGGAAGCAGGCAAAAAAGCCGCCAGCGCCGTCTTGGAGCTGCAACGGCGATTGCTAGAGACGGTGCAGGAGCAGCAGGGATCCCTGACTTTGCCCCAACTGGCAGAGAAACTGGGCTGCCCGGAGCGCATAGAAACCCTGTACTGGATTGTGCGGCACCTACACGCCAATGGCCGCGGAGTCCTGTTGACAGGGGATCCCGCCCGCCCCTTGGAGCTGAACATCCAGCCTCGGCCTGCTTGAGCCTCGAGTTTCCTGGAGCAAGTGCGGAGAGCAGGCTTGAGTTGGTCAATCTGTACCTCGCCTTAAGCCCTTCCCGGCCAGCCGACCCGCCTGCCTAGAATCGAGCAAGAGTCCACTCCAGGAGGAGACTATGGATCAATCTGCTGCCGTCCTGCCCCTACAAACCCCGAAAGATGTCTCCATCGAAGATATTGAGCAGGAGCTGAACAAGATCTGGTCTTCCAAAGGAGAGAGCGTTGCCGCCCGCGCTGCCACCTTTACCCTGGTGGTGTACGAATCTCTGGACGATGCGCTGTTGCTGCCTTCCCCCACCGTCGAAGCCATCGCCACCCAGAACCCCTGTCGCGTCATTGACCTGCGAGCCAAACGGGAGGGATCCGCAGACGACGCCATCGAGGCCCAGGTGGCCGCCTACTGTCCGGTGACCCGTGAGCAGCGCAGCTCGTTGGTCTGTTGCGAATACATCACCCTGAAAGCGCCCGAATCGGCCTTTGTGCGGGCCTGCAGCACGGTCGCCTCGCTGCTGATCCCCAACTTGCCCACCTTTTTGTGGTGGCAGGGGGATCTGGATCTGAACAGCTTGCTGTTTCAAAAATTGGTGGCCCTGAGCAATCGGGTCATTGTCGATTCACGGGGCTTTGTCAATCCAGAAGAAGATCTGCAGGAAATCCACCTCTTGGTGGGTGAGGGGCGCCACTGTGGGGATCTCAACTGGCGGCGGCTGCTGCCTTGGCAGGAACTCACCGCCCAAGCCTTTGACCCTCCCGACCGGCGGGAGTCCCTATACCTCGTAGATCGCGTGAACCTCGACTACAAAGCCGGCAATCCCTGCCAGGCGTTCCTCTTCCTGGGCTGGCTGGCCGGTCGCCTGGGATGGACTCCCACAGAGCGGGTTCAGGCTCAAGAACACGATTACAAGATTGACCGCATCCGCTTTCAAACCCAAATGGGCGGCGAGGTGATGGCAGAACTGGCCGCTGTGCCCTTGGCCTCGGAAATCAGCCAGCCGGGGGATCTCATCGGGCTGCGCCTCACCTCCAGCAACCAAGAAGCCGACGCCTGTACTGTGCTGTGCTCCGAAATCACAGGGTGTATGCGCATGGAAGCCATGGGGGGCGCTCAGAGATGTGTGGTTCGCCAGGTGGCTCCCCTGGAGCAGGATTCCCTCGACACCCTGCTGGCTGCCGAGTTGCAGCGGCTTGGCCCCGACTACCTCTACGAAGAAACCCTAGGGGTGGTGGATCAGATGCTGAAGCTGGGCAAAAGCTGAGATCTGCTTCTGGTTTAAGTGACATACTCCCGCACTCATGCTGATGCAAAGCGCTCCGCGCCGCTAAAGCGAGAGAGTGCGGGCTTCAAGGACTCCGTCCCGCTGACGCGAACAGTGACTCCGGTTAGCGCTCCGCGCTGCTAGCGCGAAAAGGACGGGATGCCCCACCACCCTGTACTTGATGTTTATAGCGGCAGTGTATAAAACCCCGCTACTTTTTATGTTTATGGCACCAGTCAAGGACAAAACATCATGTCCCCGCCTTTCATCCCGACTCTCACCCTGGATAGTGTCTAGCCACTAGTCACTAGTCACTAGCCCCTAATAGAGAGCGGGGCTTCCCAGCGGTGTAGCTAACGGGGTGCAGGGGCAATCAGTCCCGCGCCCTGTCCACAGGAAGAGCGCCGGGAGGATGTTATAGTAGCTACAGAGGGGTCGGCTAGCTGCGCAAGGTCACCGGAAATTGTGTTGCCAACTGCGCCCTCACCTGGTTTTGCAGAGCTTCTACCTCCGCATCCGTGAGGGTGCGATCGGGAGCGCGGTACACTAGGCGGAAGGCAAGGCTGCGCTGCCCTGCAGGTACTCCTTGGCCCCGGTACTCGTCGAAAAGCTGCACCGATTGGAGAAGTTCTCCGCCCGCTCGACGGATAACCTTCTCGATCTCACCAACGGCAAGGTCGAGTGGCGCAAAGAAGGCGATATCCCGATCGGCAGCAGGAAAGGGCGAAAAGGGGACAAATTGCACAATGCCCCGTCTCTCCAGGCTTTCCAGCAAGGGATCCAACTGCAGCTCAAACCCATAGACCTGATCTGGCAGCCCCTTTTCCTGACAGAGGCGGGGGTGCAGTTGCCCGAACAAACCGATGCGGGATCCCTCAATCCACAAACTGGCCTGGCGACCGGGGTGCAGCAGCGGCGATTGCTCTTCAGGGGGATCCAGACGAAACTCCGGGCCAAATCCCAGCCGCTCCAGAGCGGAGACCAGCAGCCCCTTGGCCTCGAACCAGTCCATGGGTCGGTTGCGGTGCTGCCAATCGTGGGGATTGGGATCCCCGCCCAAGATACCGCCGATATGCTCAGCTTCCCGGTAAGGGTGGGGGTTGGGGGGAAGGGCATGGGCAAAAACACGACCGATTTCAAAGGCTTGGAGCGGGCCGTTGCCTTGATCCCAGTTGAAGCGGAAGGCCTCCACCAGGCCGGGAAGTAGCGCATTGCGCACGGCTGAATATTCCGGCGAAAGTGGATTGGCAATCCTCACCAAAGATCCATCCTCCTCCGCTGGGCAGAGGGAGATGTGATATACCTCTGTCAGGCCAATGCCGCGCAGCACTTCTCGGATCTGGCGGGTGAACGTTTCCCGCGCCGAAAGGGATCCCACCTGCGGCTCGGTGGGTAGGGTTTCCGAGAAGCGGTCATAGCCGTAGAGACGGGCAAACTCCTCGATGAGGTCGATCTCCCGCTCAATGTCCCGCAGGCGATAGGGGGGAACGGCGACCTGCCAGACGCAGCGGGCCACAGTTGCCGTTTCTGTAGCGGGGGAGAGAGCATCCTGGGAACTGGCCTCTTCGCAACGGGAGAGCTGAAAGCCCAAGGCAGACAGGATCTCTTCCACATCCGCCGCCTGCACCTCGTCCCCCAACACATCGATCAGCCGCGACAGCCGCAATTTCAGGCTGCGTTCCAGGGGGGGCCGCTGGTCAAAGGTGGTGAGGCCGGCCACTGCTCCCCCTGCCAGTTCCAGGATCAACTGCACCGCCCGATCTCGGGCCTGATCGAGGGTGGCAAAGTTAACCCCTCGCTCATAGCGGGTGGAAGCCTCGGTGCGCAGACCTTGAGACCGGGCCGAGCGCCGCGTCACCGCTGGATCGAATAGGGCTGCTTCCAAGAAAATGCGAGTGGTGGTCGAGCCGACCTCGGTTTCTTCCCCTCCCATGACCCCGGCCAGAGCTACCGGTTGGCTGCCGGCCACAATGAGATGACTGTCGGCTTGCAAGGTGCGGGTTTGGCCGTCCAAGGTCTTTAAGGTTTCTCCCGGCTGGGCCAAGCGCACCTCGATGGTGGGTTTTTTCTTGCCCATGACCTGGAGCAGGCGATCCCAGTCGAAGGCGTGCAAGGGCTGGCCCCATTCCAGCAGGATCAGATTGGTAATATCCACTACATTGTTGATGGAGCGCATGCCGGCGGCGGCCAGTCGGTGTTTTAGCCAGTCGGGGGAAGGGCCGACTTTCACCCCTTCGATCAACACGCCACTGTAGGCGGGGCAGGCTTTGGCGTCGGCAATGCGCAACTGAAAGTTGGGGATGGGCTTGGCCTGAAGAGGCTGGACGGGGGGCAGGCGCAGCGGGTTGCGGGTGAGGGCAGCCACTTCGCGGGCGATCCCCACCATGCTCAGGGCATCGGCCCGGTTGGCGGTGGAAGTGAGATCCAGCACCACATCGTCCAAGCCCAAAAGAGGACGCACATCAGAGCCAAGCGGATGGGCCTCCAGATCCAAGTCGGGCGGGAATTCGTGGATCCCTTCGGAAGATTTCTCCAGCCCCAGCTCGGCCAGAGAACAGATCATGCCCTCCGAGATCACCCCCCGCTTGTCGGCTTTGGCAATGGTGAGGGAGAGGGCGGGCAAATGGGTGCCGGGCGTGGCCACTGCTACCAGGATCCCAGGGCGGGCGTTGGCAGCTCCACAGACAATGGTGGCAGGCCGATTGGATCCCAAATCCACCTGGCAAACCTGCAGCTTGTCGGCGTTGGGGTGAGGCTCGGCAGCCAGGATCCTGCCCAAAACCACCCCATCTGCCCAGGTGCGGCGGTCTTCGATCTCTTCCACTTCAAACCCCGCCAGGGTGAGGGCCTCTCCCAGTTCTTCGGGTGAAAGTTGGAAATCCACCAGTTCTCGCAGCCACTTCAAGGAGATGCGCATCGCTGAGCCATCGGTGCAAACGCCGCACCCATTATCGCTCACCTGGCCCTCTTCTCCAGCCGGGATCCCGGCCCAAGATCGTGGGATGGCATAGACCCAGTTCTGGCCGGAACCGGTGGGACAGGGTGGGATGCTAAAACGGTGAAGGCGACGGCTAAGGTCAGATCCAGCGGATGGCAAGGTGAGGAAAGATGAAGGAAGACTGGGCAAAACGGTTGCGCAACGGGTTGATTGCCGCAGTAGCTGTGCTCTTGGCAGCAGGACTGTTTTTGGCTAACCAAGGGCGTCAGGCGGGCAGCAACCTAGAGGCTCTAGCCCAAGAAGCCATACCTTGGGAGCAAGCTCAGGCCAATGGCAAGCCTTCTTTGGTGGAGTTCTACGCCGATTGGTGCACCACCTGCCGAGCGATGGCGCCCCTCCTGGCCAATCTCAAAAAGGAATTTGCCGATCAAGTCAACTTTGTCATGCTCAATGTGGATAATCCCAAGTGGCTGCCGGAGCTGAGCCGCTACCGGGTGAACGGCATCCCTCATTTTCTGTTTTTGGATCGGCAGGGAGAAGTGCTGGGATCGGCGATTGGCGAACAGCCGCCGTCGATTCTGCGAGCCAATGTGTTGGCTCTGGCAACTGGACAGCCCCTGCAGTTGACCAACATCGGGCCGGTGTCTGAGCTGGAGCGGGGCAGGCGCGCCCTCCCCAGTCAGCCGGATCCCCGCAGTCATGGCTAGGAGTTTGGTCCAGGGTTTTGTTGTCTTGGACACAGGCGGAAAGGTCTGGCCTCGGTTTGATATTGGATAACTTCTATCCATTCTCGTAGCTCACAAGAACAGGCCATGGCTGTCGAGACAACACCGATTTTGCCGGATCCGCAACGGTTGATCCCGAGCGAGCGCCTCAGACAACTGAATGTCCGCTCCAATTCAGCCGGGCTCCGGCAGCTTTTGGGACATTTGGCGGTGATGGCGGTGAGTGGCAGCCTGTGGGTGACCCAGAAAGGTGTCAGTGGCTGGATTGCCCTGCCGGCGCTGGTGGTTTACGGGGCCAGTTTGGCGACGATGTTTGCTGCCTTGCACGAATGTGTACACCGCACCGCTTTTGCCAGCCCAAAACTGAATGACGGGGTAGCCTGGGTGGCGGGCTTGCTTTCGTTTTACAACAGCACTTTTTATCGCCGATACCACAAATGGCACCACCGCTATACCCAGATTCCGGGCAAGGATCCGGAGCTGGAGGATCCCAAACCCCAGAGCTGGCCGGAGTATTTGCTCGAGCTGAGCGGCTTGACTTGGTGGATCGGCAAGGTGAAGACCTACATCCGCATAGCCAGCGGCCAGTTGCAAGGCTATCCCTACATTCCTGAATCGGCCCGCCAAGAGGTGATTCGTTCGGTGCGGTTGCAGCTAGGGGTCTACGGCCTTGGGAGCTTGCTCTCCCTTCTGCTGGGGGATCCCTGGATAGTGTGGCTGTGGCTGTTGCCTTTGGCGGTAGGGCAGCCGCTCTTGCGCTTCATTTTGCTGGCAGAGCACACGGGCTGTAGCCAAACCGAGGATCCCTTCTCCAATACCCGCACCACCCTTACCCTTTGGCCGATCCGCTTTTTGATGTGGAATATGCCTTACCATGCTGAGCATCACCTTTACCCCTCCATTCCATTTCATGCTTTGGCCGATGCCCATCAATACCTCAAGCCCCATCTGGCTCATCTAGGGCAGGGGTATGTGCGGGTTCATCGTCAGGTGATTGAACAATTTCAGGCATGACTCACTACACCTGGAGCCTGAACGATTTTCAGCTACAGTGCGGGATCCAACTGCCCCAAATCACGCTCGCCTACGCCACCTACGGGACTCTTTCCCCCCGAAAAGACAACCTGATCCTCTACCCCACCTCCTATGGGGCTCAGCATCCCGACCTGGAGTGGCTGATTCGTCCCGACGGCATCCTCAACCCGCAGCGGTGGTTTATCCTCATTCCCAATATGCTGGGCAATGGCCTTTCCACTTCCCCCAGCAACGATCCAGCCTGTGGCTTGCGGGAAGATGGCTTCTGGTTTAGCCACTGGGACAATGTGCGCCTGCAGGAGAGCCTGATTCGCCAACACTTTGGGATCGAACGCATCCGCCTGATCTACGGCTGGTCAATGGGGGCTCAGCAAGCCTATCACTGGGGATCCCTGTTTCCTGAGCGGGTGGAACGGATCGTAGCCCTCTGTGGCACCGCCAAGACCACAGTTCACAATCGGGTTTTTCTGGAGAGTTTGCGCTCAGCCCTAACTGCCGATCCCGCCTGGAACGGTCGTCGATTTACGGGTGTCCCAGAGCGGGGTCTGCGAGCTTTTGCCCACATCTACGCCAGTTGGGCTGTTTCCCAACCTTTTTTCAACCAAAAATGCTATGAATCCTTGGGGTATGCCTCTCTCGAAGATTATCTAGAGCGAGGCTGGGAGGCCAATTACCGCCGCCGGGATCCCCAGAATCTGCTATCGATGATCGAAACTTGGATCCGCTGCGATATCAGCGACAACCCCATTCACCGGGGAGATTATCGGGCTGCTTTGAGGGCAATTCAGGCCCAAACATTGGTGATGCCCGCCCAGACGGATTTGTATTTCACCCCAGAAGATTGTCGGGCTGAGGCAGAATGGATCCCGAACGCGGTTTACAAGATCATCCCCTCCATTTGGGGGCACCGGGCCGGTAATCCTCATCAAAACCCCGAGGATGAAGCTTTTATTCGCACAGCCGTGCAGGAGTTCCTGGAGAGCTGAGGGCACCTACACAGATCCTACACAGATTGCAGGCGCAGGTGTTGCACCAGAGCCTGTAGCCCCAACAGGTAGCTTTGCGCCCCAAAACCACTGATTTGCCCAATCGCTACGGCGGCGATGTAAGAGTGCTGGCGGAAGGGCTCGCGGCGATGGATGTTGCTTAGGTGGACTTCCACAGTGGGCAATCCTACGGCTGCAATGGCATCTCGGAGAGCAATGCTGGTGTGGGTATAGGCCCCAGGGTTGATCAGAATGCCGACATGCTGCTGGCGGGCACGGTGAATGGCATCGATGAGCACCCCCTCATGGTTGGACTGGAGAATCTCCAGCTTCGCCCCTAGCATTTCTGCCTGCCGATGCAGAGCCTGATCGATCTGCTCTAGGGATACTGAGCCGTAGATGCCCACCTCTCGCACCCCCAGCAGGTTGAGGTTGGGGCCATGCAGTACCAAGAGGCTGAGAGGCTCGCCGCCGGGGGCAATGGCAGTCGGATTAACGACGACGATGGGATCCATCTTCTACCGGAATGGGAGCAGGTTGAGGCTGGGGGTTCCCCAGCAGGGTGTCGATCACACGTTCCACCCATTCCCGGATCTTTTCCAGCACCTTTTCTACCCAATCCATCCGATCTGCCTCGCGAGGTTTTACGAAGGGAGTTTATTCGACGGACTTCTATGATAGCGCTTCTTTCCGAGGGGTGTAGAGGTAAACTACCCGGCTCCGACCGCTAAGCGGTACGGAGCGGGCTTTCAGTAGCCCTGAGCCTGCTCTGCTCTACCAGAGAACAAAACAAGCCCG
>NZ_JBSSDE010000059.1:0-12805 GCF_054060435.1 Thermostichus sp. MS-CIW-34
TCTTCTGCCATTTGTTTTCATCTAAAAAAACCAACTTCATCCTCTTTCCTCTATAAATCATTCTCTCTATCCTAACATAAGATCAACACGACCTAGCTCCCTCCTTCCCCCTGGACCCAACGCGGGAGCGCTACTCCATGTACCTAGCCAAGGTGCATCTATTACCCTGGCTCTATTGGAACCGCATGCTCAAGGGCAAAAAGTTTGAGGCAGACATCTTCAAGCCCATCAACAAGTTGGTGCATCGCTACTAAGGCTCTTGGATCCCTCGCCCCTGACCCCTCTCCTCTGGGAGAGGGGAGTTTTTTTAGAGGCAGGCTTTTAGCCTTTTCAGCATCGGCAGCGCCGTGCGCAGGCCGCCTGAGTATTCGCGGAACAGCCCACCGGCAGGTGATTTTTGGCCCTTCCAAGCCGGCTGTAAGCTCCCCAACCCCAGCCACTCACCCTTTTTCGCAAGCAGAACCAAGTCTGACTGCCTCTAGATTGTCCTGGGAATTACTGAGGAAGATCGCGGACAAAGCTACAAAATATTTCTTAGTATCAATGTTTTTTGAGATGTAAGGCTTTGCCGCATAACTTTCCCCTAGTCTCCGTAAAGACCGGATAGGCTAAGTGTGAAAGTCTCATCTAAGGATGTTATCATATGTCCGACGAAGAAGAGCTAGGGTATCTCATCAAGAGGCGAAATGAAATTATAGAGCAGCAGAGAAATATCCAAGCCATTATTCAGGCTCCAAGGAATTGGCGAAAACGGGATATTTTGCGTCAAGCAAAAGAGTGGGGCTGGGAAATTGTTCAGCGACGTGCCAGACATAGCACGCAGGCTGTTCGGGGTGATTTAAGAATTCCTATTCCCGGACACGGCGGCGGAGATACTTTGAAAGTAGGATTAGCTCACAAAGTCTTATCCGAACTAGCAGAGCCTGTACTCAGAGAGCTGCAGCTTCAAGAGCAAGAGTACAGCGACCTACTTATTAGCTTTCCAGCGAATAGAGGTATTAGCTTTAGGGTTGAGGCGGATTTACTAACTAAGCAGATTGAGTTTCTGGAAGAGCAGAACCAAAAACTTGAATTTAAAATAGTCGAGACTGAGGAAGCAGCTCTTAGTTTGCTCACCGAGAAAGAACTTGAGAATCAGCGGCTAGCCAACAGAATGAGAGAGCTTGTGGAAGAGCAGCTTCAAGCGCAAGAAGTTCTCGGTCATGCTATCGTAGCTCTGAAGCAGCTCAAGCATCTCTTCGACCAGCTTCAGAATGCGGTAAACCAAATTCCCATCCTATGGGTTAAGAGCTTATTGCAAAGTTACCTGAACAACATCAAGTCTGTTTTTGAAACCAACTTGCTCTCTGCCGGTTCTAGAAAGTTGCTTCAGGAGAAAGAACAGGAGTCTCATCAAGGGAAGTTGCCTCAGGAGAACAACCATGGGTCTCATCGAGAGTCTTGAAACGGCAATCGCGACCTCGCGGCGCAACTATGCTGAGCTTGTTAGCTTGACAGACCAACTCATCACCGAGCAACAGCAGCAAGGTCAACGAAATTGGCTGCGGCTGAATGCCAAGCCCTGGACCGTAGCGACTCTTAAAAAAACCTTTGCTTCCTTTGCAGCAGCTCGAGCTTACTTTGGCAAATGTTATGGCTTAAAGGCAAGAGGGTGGAAAACTTTAGCAGAGCAGGTCAATACCGTTGAGACGGCATTGATTCACTTGGGTCTAGCTATTCGCGAAAACCCACAAGAAAAGAGCATCTCCCCTTTCAAGAATTGATGGCTACCCATTTTAGTCATTTCAAGCCAGGTTTTTTAGAAACAGGCTTTTAGCTTTTTCAGCACCACTCGATCCAGCGTCAGCAGCGCCGAGCGCAAGCCACCCGAGTAGCCCCAAAAAAAGCCGACAGGCAGATGTCCTGGCGGTGCATCCAGGCTGGTTTTGAGCTCGCCGTACCCCAGCCAGCGACCTTGGATCCGCCAACCCACGGCTTCCCCCATACACTCTTCGCGGGGCAAGGCGGAGAAGGATCGCGATCTGCCTATTGAGGTTCCTCCGGGGTCGCATCCTTGCCACAGTTGCTTTTGAACGCTAAAGCCAAAGCGCCCTTGGCTGGCCCGCACCCACAGTTGGTCAATCAGCCGCAGCATGGGGCAGGGGAAGGCCTGAACATCCTTGGGATCAAAAAAGCCCACTTGCGAGCGCCCAGCAAGCTTCAGCATCAGGGCTGTCGTCCAGCGATCCGCCTCCCCCCACTGCCCCGCTCGCAGCCGATCCCACAGACCTTGCAAGGCAGGGGCTGCTTCCCCCACCCACTCTGGCCAAGAGAGAGTTCCGGGCAGGGATCCCCCCTTCCCTCTCTCCTCTGGACAGACGTCAGGAAAAATCAGGGATCCGGATCCCTCTTCTCTTCCAGCTTTTTTGGCAGTGGCAGGGGTGGGAGGTGCCACCAGTTGCTCTAGCTCTTCCGCCGAGTGCCGGGACAGGAGCTGTTCCAGCTCGTCTTGGGGTTCTGGAGGCTGGGCCAAGATCTGCTCCAGCTCCCTCAGCTCTTGGGTGCGGATGGCTGGCTCAAAAGCAACCGGCTTCCTCCCTTGTTGAGAGGCTTCTGCCGGTAACAGTGCCAGCCACTCGGCCATGGTTTGCGGGCGCTCTTCTGGGTGGAGAGCCATCCCTTTGAGAATGGCAGCCTCCACAACCTCGGGAATGTTGGGGTTAAGGCTGCGAGGGGTATCCAACTGGCGGCCTGTGGCCCGCACTGGCGCACACATAGGCACCATCCCCGTCAGCGCCGTGTAGAGGGTTGCTGCCAAGGCGTAGACATCGGTGAAGGCGCCGCGGCGGCGCAAGCTGTCGTATTGCTCTAGAGGAGCATAGCCATCGGTGCCGTAGGAGGTGTGGCGTTGGATCAGACCTTGGGTGTAGCCGCGAGCTAGGCCGAAGTCGATCAACACCGCCTGCTGGGATCCCTCCCGCACCATGATGTTGGATGGCTTCACATCCCGATGCAGGATCCCCTGTTCGTGCAGGGCCATCAGGGCGGATCCCACCTCCCGCGTCAGGCGCAGGGCTTCCGGCAGGGGCAACGGCCCTTTTTGCCGCAGAAGCTGGTGCAGAGTCTGGCCGCGGATGTACTCCATCACAATACACCAGCGCTCCTGCTCCCAGATCACTTCTTCCACCTTCACCACATGGGGATGGTGGCAGCGGGCCAGTTGCAGCGCCTCATTCATGAAGTTCTGCTGGAAGTGGGGATAGTCGGGATCCTCACGAAGGCTGTCGTTCAAAACTTTGATAACCACCTGGTCGGCACGAACGCTATCCCAGGCCTGGTAGGTAATGCCGAAGCCCCCCTCCCCCAAAACGGCCTCGATGCGGTAGCGTCCCCCTTGCAATTGTTCACCAACTGCCCAAGCCATATCTGGATCCCTGCCCCTACTGCCATTCTGTCACAGGGATCAGAGAGTTGCTGGCCTATGGAGCCCCCTAGAAGTCCGAGGGCAGCACTCCCGTCTTCACCTGGAAGGTGCGTGCCTGTCCATTTCGGATGACCCGCAGCGTCAGTGTATTGCCCACCCCGGCGGCTTCCACCAACTGCTGCACCTGCTCGGCATCGCGGATGGCCTGCCCATTGATTTCAGTGATCACATCCCCCTCCCGCAAGCCAATCTCCTCAGCCGGGGATCCCGGAATCACCTGCCCGATCAAGACCCCTTCTTCCACCGTCAGCGTGGTGGGGCGAGCGGGGTCGCGGTTGAGGCGGGCCACAATGTCGGGGTTGAGGGTGATCATGCGAATGCCCAAGAAAGCGTGCTCTACCCGACCATTCCGGATCAATTGCTCGGCAATTTCCATGGCGCGGTTGATGGGGATGGCAAAGCCCACACTCTGGGCCCGCTGGAAGATGGCCGTATTCACTCCAATCACACGCCCTTCCGCATCCAGCAACGGGCCACCCGAGTTGCCGGGGTTAATGGCCGCATCCGTTTGCAGGAAAGTCACCCGCTTGTTAACAGCCCCAATTTGCCCGGAGGAGCGCCCGACGGCGCTGATGATCCCGGCAGTCACGGTATTGTCCAGGCCCAGCGGGTTGCCAATGGCGATGGCCCAATCCCCCGGTCGCACCAAGTCAGAGTTGCCCAAAGTAACCGTGGGCAGATTCTCCCCCTCAATCTTGATCACCGCGATATCGGTAACCGGGTCTGAGCCCTTCACCTCCCCTTCAAAGGTGCGCCCATCCAGCAGATGAACCCTGACTCGCTCGCTGCCTTCCACCACATGGGCGTTGGTGAGGATCAGGCCACTGGCGTCGATGATAAACCCCGATCCGGTGCCTTCTTGCCGAAACTCCTGCGGCAACTGCGGTAGTTGATCCCCAAAGAAGCGGCGAAACAGGGGCTGGTTGAACAGTTCTGGGTTGACCCCCCTCGACACGGTGCGGGTGGCATCGATGCGCACCACCGCTGGGCCGACCTTTTGGGCGACTGCAGCAATAAAATTAGAAGGCCGGACGGCATCGGCGGGAGGGGCAGAATTCGCAGCCTCAGGGCGGGGCTCAGACCAGGGCAAAAGGGATCCCACTCCCTCACTGGCCCGTCGCGTCCAAGTGACCAGGGGAGTTTGCTGTAACCACTCCTGCCCCGCTCGAGACGATAGCCAGACCCCACCTGCGACGCCTCCACCAAACAGAGCCATCGCCAAAAGTGTATGCCGTAGAATCCGCGCCATGCTCCCTCCCAAAGCTAAGCCGTATCGCCAAGACTCAAAAGGCGTGAACCCGCTCCCCCGACTTACGCCATCAAGACCCAGTTCACTCCTGGTCTATTCTATCTATTCCTACTCTTTACTTTTGATTCCTACTCTTTACTTTTGGATGTTCGGGGTATGTGTGCTTACCCTAGCAAATCTTGCGGACAGAGGCAGTGCTCGAAACGCCCAAAATGATCGGGGATCCGAGTATGCTCCATTCCTCCGAGCCACAAGGGCGGGATCCGTGGCAGCGCCACCGCGCCTGGATGCAGTTGGCCTTGCGAGAAGCTAAGCAAGCGGGAGAAGCCGGAGAGGTGCCGGTGGCCGCTCTGGTGGTGGGGCCAGGGGAAAAGTTGCTGGCTTTGAGCAGCAACCGGCGGGAACGGGATCGGGATCCCACGGCCCATGCGGAGATTCTGGCCCTACGGCAGGCAGGGCAACGGCTGGGAGATTGGCAACTGCGGGGCTGTCGGCTGTACGTCACGCTTGAGCCTTGCCCCATGTGTGCCGGGGCCATCAGCCAATCGCGGCTGGCCCAGGTAATCTACGGCGCCGATGATCCCAAGGCCGGGGCTTTGCGCAGTGTACTCAATTTGCCAGCTTCTGCCGCCAGCTTCCATTGCCCGGAGATCATCGGCGGAGTTTGCGAGGTCGAGTGTCGACGCCTATTGCAGCAGTGGTTTTGCCGCCGCCGCGGGATCCCCTCTGAGCCGGCTGAATCCTGACCGAGAGACTGGGGGCGGAAAATTCTGGGTTGAAGTCGTGCATCTGCAGGATGTTTTTGATACTGTCATAACGGGTTCGGCTGGCCCTTGCCCGGGATCCCGCACCAGCCTCAAAAAAGGCTTTCCGAGTGCGGGATCTCTTGAGCCCAACGGTGGCCGCTTGGGTTGTTGAGGGTGCGTCGGCCCTATGCCTGGATTCTCAAAACCCGACTTGTCTGGGATCCCTCGCTGGCTATGCCCAGCGGCGGGTAGTCTTTCACAGAGGATTGGTGTGTGACTATTGCCCTCTCCTTTTCTCCTCTCCCATCAGCTTGGCTTAGGAGTATTGCCCTTCTGGTTTGGGCTTGGCTGTGCTTGACCTTTCCGGTGCAAGCACGGGTGCTGCTGCGGGTGGCTGTTGCCGTCAACAAGTCTCAGGTCACGATCGGCAGCTCTACTGGAGCCCGCCTGTTGAATGCCCAGGGACAACCCCTGGCAGAGGTTCAGGCCATGCAACCGCTGCAGGCCAGCCGTTCGGGTTCAGCAGTCAGTTTGGCTGGCCAACAGGGAGAACGTCTTTACCTGCAGCCCACTGTCCCCGATGGGTTGGTGTTTATTGACCAGAATTGGTACCGCGGCTGGGTGGAGCTGATCCCTGGCGAGCGCGGGGTGATTGCCATCAACCAAGTTGGCTTGGAAGACTACGTTTCCAGCGTGGTGGGCAGCGAGATGGGACACCGTTTTCCCATGGAGGCTCTCAAAGCCCAAGCCGTGGCCTCCCGCACCTATGCCCTCTACCACCGCAGTCGCCGTTCCCAGCAGCCTTTTGACTTAGGAAACGGGATTGATTGGCAGGTTTACAAGGGAGTGGCTGCCGAATCCAGCCGTACCCAAGCGGCTGCCCGTGAGACCGCCGGGCAGGTTCTCATCCACCAGGGGCAGTTGATCAATGCGGTTTTCCACTCCTCTGCGGGGGGACATACGGATGATGCAGGCAATGTCTGGTTAGAGTCGCGGCCCTACTTACAGGGGGTGCCGGATTTCGATCAGCACTCACCGGTGTTTAGCTGGACGGCCACCGTTCCTGCCCAACAGATTCAGCAATTGGCTGCCGGGATCGGTGCCATTCGTTCTGTGGAGGTACTGCGCAGCTCCCCGTGGGGACGGGCAATCACGGTGCGCTTGACGGGATCCCAAGGGATCAAAGATCTCAATGCCGGCGATTTTCGTCGGGCTCTTGGGTTGCGCAGCACAAAGATTGCCATTAGCCCGCGCGGGGAGGCCACCACTACGGCCAGCCTGGCTCCTGTGGCAGGGACATTCCCGGCTTTCTTTGAGATTCAGGGGCGCGGCTACGGGCACGGGGTGGGCATGAGCCAGTGGGGAGCTGCCGCCCTGGCCAGCCAAAACTACTCTTACCAACAGATCCTCAGCCACTACTACCGCAACACCAGTCTGGCAGTGGTGGAAGGACGTTAAGGCTCAACTTCAAGGAGAAGCCAACAAAATAATCGATTGGTAGCAAAAGTAGCTGCAGTTTTTAAGAGCTTATGAGAAGCAGCATTTTAATTGAACCGGAGGGGTTCCCCAAGGGTTCGTTGGGGTTCTGTAGATTTTGTTAACTTTGAGTTAACTCTAACGTTGCACCATCTCTGAAGATAGACGGGCAGCTTCTGCCGGAATCGAAAGCTGGGCTGCCTGTGAGCGCTGCTTTTGAAGGCTCCGCGCTGCTATGACAAGATCGAGAGAAGCCTGGGCAAATTTGGGTTACATCCCTGAAGATTTTGTGAAGATTTTGTAGAGATCTTGAATTCCCCTCTCGGGATCCTCAGGATCGGCTCAATAATAATTGAGATACGTTTACCAGCATCGACCTCTACCTCTTCTTTTTCGAGCCCATAACTTTAACCCCAGGTATCTGTCCTATGTCCATTGCCACCTTAGCTCCTGCTTTTCCCGAACGTTGTCCGGTGCTGCCGGAAGCGCTCACGCCCCTGTGCGAGATCGCCCGCAACTATTGGTGGACCTGGAACCCCGATCACCTCACCATTTTCCGGGAAATGGATCCCGCCCTGTGGGAAAAAACCTCCCACAACCCGGTGCGCATGCTGGAGGAGGTTTCCTACTTGCGGTTGGCAGCCTTGGCCACCGATGTGAACTACCTCAACACGTTGAACCGGATGGTGCAGTCCTATCGGCAGTACATGACGGCTGAGGATACCTGGGCCAAGCGCACCATGAAAACCTACGACTGGCAGCGTCCTATTGCCTATTTCTGTGCCGAATACGGCTTGCACGAGTCTTTGCCCACCTACTCTGGCGGGCTGGGTATGTTGGCCGCCGATCACCTCAAGTCGGCTTCAGATTTGGGGGTGCCCCTGGTGGCCATCGGGTTGCTCTACCGTCAGGGCTACTTCCAACAGCGCCTGGACAACAATGGCTGGCAGGGGGAGCTTTACGAAGACTCTGAGTTTGAGTCTCTGCCGTTGACTCTGGTGCGCCAGCCGGATGGCAGCCCTCTGTTGGTGGAAGTGGCGATGCGGCAGCGGTTGGTGAAGGCGCGGGCCTGGCGGGCGGACGTGGGCCGGGTACCTCTTTTTCTGCTGGACACCGACCTGCCGGAGAACGACCCCATCGATCGCTGGATTACCGCCCACCTCTACGGGGGCAGCACCGATACTCGCATTGCCCAAGAGTGCATCCTGGGTATCGGTGGGGTGCGCCTGCTGCGCCAGTTGGGTTTGGATCCCATGGTTTATCACATGAATGAAGGGCACGCTGCTTTCCTGACGCTGGAGTTGCTGCGGGAGGAAGTGGCGCGGGGCACCCCCTTCGAGACGGCGGAGGCCAAGGTGCGGGAAAAATGTGTGTTTACTACCCATACACCGGTGCCGGCTGGCCACGATGCCTTTAGCCCCAATGAGATGGATGCGTTCTTTGCCTCCTTCTGGCCTCAACTGGGCCTGACGCGGGAACAATTTTTGGCCTTGGGAGCTCGGCGCACCGGGGATCCCTGGGAGCGCTTTAACATGACGGTGCTGGCTTTGCGGTACGCGCGGGCAGCCAATGGCGTAAGCAAGCTCCACGGACGGGTTTCTCGCGAAATGTGGCATGTGCTCTACCCTGAGCGATCGGTGGATGAGGTGCCCATCAGCTCCATTACCAATGGGGTTCACGCCCGTACCTGGGTTTCCCCTCTTTTTTGGAACCTCTACGACCAGTACTTGGGCCCCGATTGGCCGGAGCGGGTGTCAGACCCGGAACTGTGGGCCAAGGTGGAAGAGATCCCAGATGAAGAACTGTGGCGGCGCAAAGAGGCTCTGCGGGAGCGGCTGGTGTCTTTTACCCGTCACCGGGTGTTGCGGGCCCGGCGCAATCGCGGCGAAAGCAATGAGCGCATCCAAGCGGTCAACCAGTTGCTGGATCCCAAGGTCTTGACGATTGGGTTTGCCCGTCGCTTCAGCACCTACAAGCGAGGAGATTTGATCCTGCGAAATCTGGAGCGAATTACCCGCATCTTCACCAACAAAGAGTACCCTGTGCAAATTATCTTCGCCGGCAAGGCCCATCCCCGGGACGAAGGGGGCAAGCGCCTGATCCAGCGGGTGGTGGAATGGTCCAACCGGCCTGAGGTGGCCAACCGAGTCGCCTTCATCGAAAACTACGATGCCTATGTCGCTCGCAATTTGGTGCAGGGGGTCGATGTGTGGCTGAACAACCCGCGACGCCCTCTGGAGGCCTCCGGCACCTCAGGACAAAAGGTGGGCTTCAGCGGGGGATTGAATTTGTCGGTACTGGATGGCTGGTGGCCGGAGGGTTACAACGGTCGCAATGGCTGGGCTATTGGCCAAGAAATCGAAGGTCTGGATCCCGCTGCCCAAGACGACTTGGACGCCAACTCCCTCTACGACTTGTTGGAGTATGAGGTGATCCCCATGTTCTACGACCGGGACGAGAAAGGGATCCCGCGCCGCTGGATTGCCCGCATGAAGGAGGCGATCCGCACGCTCAACCCCGTTTTCAACACCGACCGCATGGTAGCGGAGTACGTGCTGAAAATCTACGAGCCTCAGCCCCTGGAAGCAGAGGCGAGCCGGACTTTGTTGGGTTCGGCTGTTGCCGGCTAGGGTGGACTCCCCCTCTCCCAGCGCAAATCATACAAAACATTGGGATCCCTCTCTCCTCAAGAGGAAAAGCAGGGATCCCGGGTTTGCGCTTGGGGAAAAGAGACTAGGCGCTGGCGTTGACGGCCATAGGCAGAGTCAGCGGCTCTGGCTCCTCTTCGGGGGGCAGCATCACCACCTCAGAGTTGTCGATGATGGCCTGCAGCTCTTCCCCATCGATGGTTTCGGCCTCCACCAAACGACGGGCGATCCGATCCAAGAGGGCACGGTTTTCCCGAATCAAGTAGGTGGCCCGTTGGTAGGCCTCGTTCACCAGCCGCCGCACCTCTTCGTCAATGAGGGCCGCTGTTTCCTCCGAGAAATCCCGTTCTGCGGCGATTTCCCGGCCCAGGAAAATGTTGGTGTACTGGCGACCTAGGGCTACATTTCCCAGGCGATCGCTCATACCGAAGCGGGTCACCATGTTGCGGGCGATGCGGGCCACCTGTTGCAGGTCGCTGGCTGCCCCCGTGGTGATCTCCGACTCTCCGTAGACCACTTCTTCGGCCACACGCCCACCCAAGGCAACGGTCATCATGTTCTTCAGATGGGCACGGGTGGTTAGTCCCATGTCGTCATCGCTGGGCATGAACCAGGTGAGGCCACCTGCTTGTCCCCGGGGGATGATCGTCACTTTTTGGATGGGATCGTAGTTGGGCAAGAGGGATCCCACCAGGGCATGGCCCGCCTCATGGTAGGCCACCAACTCCTTGCGCCGTTCGCTCATCAGCCGATCCTTCTTCTCTGGGCCGGCCAACACCCGATCCACCGCGTCGTTGATCTCGTCCATGGAGATCTCGGTGAGGTTGCGGCGGGCTGCCAGAATGGCTGCTTCGTTCAGGAGGTTGGCCAAGTCGGCGCCGGTAAACCCAGGAGTACGGCGGGCCAACTTCTCCAAATCCACATCCGCAGACAGGGTTTTGCCGCGGGCATGCACCTTGAGGATTTCTAGCCGGCCCTGAAAATCGGGGCGATCCACCGTAACTTGGCGATCGAACCGGCCAGGCCGTAGCAGCGCCGCATCCAGCACATCCGGTCGGTTGGTGGCCGCAATGACGATGATGCCGGAGTTGCCCTCAAAACCGTCCATCTCGGTGAGCAACTGGTTCAGGGTCTGCTCCCGTTCGTCGTTGCCACCTCCCAAGCCAGCTCCCCGCTGGCGACCGACTGCATCAATTTCATCGATGAAGACGATGCAGGGAGCATTTTGCTTGGCCTGCTCGAACAGATCCCGCACGCGAGAAGCGCCGACCCCGACAAACATCTCCACAAACTCAGAGCCAGAGATGGAGAAAAAGGGCACACCTGCTTCTCCGGCTACGGCGCGGGCCAACAGGGTCTTACCGGTGCCGGGCGGGCCCACCAGCAGCACCCCGCGGGGAATCTTGGCTCCCAAAGCGGTGAAGCGCTCTGAATTTTTCAGGAAATCCACCACCTCTGCCAGCTCCAGCTTGGCCTGATCGATGCCGGCCACATCGTTGAAGGTAATCTGGGTTTTCGGCTCCATCTGCACCCGTGCCCTGGATTTGCCGAAGTTGAGAGCTTGGCTGCCTGGGCCATTTTGAGCCCGCCGCAGCAGGAAAAAGAGCCCCAGCAAGAGCAAAACCGGCAGGAAGAAGGTGCTGAGAATGCGCCCAAGTAGCCCCTCCTCTTGGACAGGACGCACGGCCAGCTCCACCCCGTTGGCAACCAGGGTGTTCTCAAACTCGGGGGTAAGGGGGGGCAGATTCACCTGCACTTGGGTGGCGCGGTTGTTGATTTCTGCCTCGGCAATGGCAACTTGGCGACCATCCGGGGCCGTCTCCACCAAAACTTTGCTGACCTCGCCCCGTTCGACGCGGCTGATTAGGTCGGAGTAGCTGATCTCCAAACGCTCAGCCGGGCGGGTACCCAAGAAGGTGGTGGCTAAAGAGATCAAGACGATGGCCAGTAGCGCATATAACCCCGCGCTTCTCCATTTCTTGTTTTTACCTTTCTGACTCACGGAAGTGTTTCCTCCCAAAGGGTGTTTTTGAATCGAACTCGCAGATGGCGACTTGTGGGTAACAATCTGGGGTCGAGTGGGTTCTTGCAGCAACAGACTGTTAATTAATATTAACCTGACTGAGAGGGTTGCCGGGGATCCCTGCAATTCCCCTCTTCTGGCCGGGAGTTTGGGGATAGGATTGAGAGACCAAGGCTGGACCGTCAGTCAGAACAGGTGGTGTTTTTTCCATTCTCATTCCAGCTTGCCCAGGGATCCCTATGCTGACTCAACTGCGCGAACTGAGCATCGCTGCCGACGGACGGTATCTCAGGGATGAGGAGCTGCAGTTCATGGAGACCTACCTAGCCTCCTTTGACCTTCGCCTGAGCGCCTATCGCAAGATCCAGGCGGCGGAAGCCCAGATCATCCGGGATGTGGAGATGAAAATGCGCGCGCTGGATCCCTACTTGCTCATGCGAGGGGTGGAAGACTTTAGCAACAAGTGGAAAGCTGACACCGTTCGGGTTCTGCGCCTTTCGGCTTTGGCCATGCTCCTGGACGATGAGCAACGCTACAAAGATCGATTTCTCTACTGGTTCCAGACCTTAATGCGGGCCTTCCGCACCCAACGCAGTTGCGAGGCCACCTATCGCTTCCTACAAGAAGTGATAGCCAATTACCTCACCCCCGAAGAAACCAAGTTGATCAGGCCAATTCTGGAAACCAACCGCACGCTGTTGGGCCTTAACTAGGCCGCCGTCCCGGCGGGCTCTTCAGAGTTGGCCGGCTCAACCACCTCCAGCTCATCAGCTTGGAGATGCGCACGGAACTTGTTGTCAAACTGCACCTGAAAGGGAAAGTTGGCGCTGATCGGGCGGCCATTCCAATCCCGAAGCACGGCCTTCAGCTCCCCTTCCATGCCTTTGAGGTCAAAAGGTTGATTGCGATGTTCCGGGTGGTGATAGACAATCACGCTGGTACGCACCCGCACCCGATCTCCAACTTTCATGTCTTGCCCTCCTAACAAGGCGGCCCACCACAGGAACCCACTGGAAACACTCTAGCTCAATCTCTAAGCAAACCTTCGAGATGTGGAGAAGTATGTGGAAAGTAAACTACCCGACCCTGACTGCTTCGCAGTACGGGGCGGGCTTTCGGTAGCCCTGCAGTTGGCAAGCCAACCACGAACCTCTAGGCTGGTTTACAGCAGCCCCCAAAAGCGCAATCACATTCGCACCA
>NZ_JBSSDE010000060.1:0-10456 GCF_054060435.1 Thermostichus sp. MS-CIW-34
GTGGATCGAACTGCACGGGCGGTCGGAAGCAGGAACCCGCCGAGACGACTGCGCAAGGAGCCATCCATGCGCAGCGTGGTAGGAATCTCCGGCCTTCAGGCCGGGGAGGATGTCAAGATTCCCGTTTGCGACAGCTTCAGCCCCTTTCTCAAAGGGAGAGAGGAGTTGAGGCGATGCACAGCCCGACTGGGAATGCTCCTCTTGGCTCAATTGGCTGATGAACCAGAATCCAGCCCCTGGAGTTGCTCCCACTGAGCGGGGGTAAAGGTGCGCAGGGCTAAAGCATGTAGGCGGCCATCCTGCAGGTAGGCTTTCAGGGCCTCATTCACCAGCCGGTGCTGTTTGATCAGGGGCAAGCCCTGGAATTGTTCCGCCACCACAATGGCCTGGAAATGGTGGCCATCGCCGACCGTGTCTTCCACCTGTACTCTCGCACCGGGCAGGGCGGCCCGTACCAACGCCTCAATTTCTCGTGGATCCATGCGCTGTTGTCCCCGTGGTCTCACTGTGTCCAAGCTCAAGATCCCGCCTCGGATCTCGACCTGCTCATCCATTGTGCTCCGCACCGCTATCGCGTCCACCTTAGACGGTTCTGGGGCAAAACGGGATCCCTTCCGGCCCACTACGGGCAGAGGCCAGGCTGGGATGGCTCAGCACCAAGACCTCGGTGATGGGACCGCGTTTGTGGCCCTGGGCGTTGATGGCACGGCTGGCAGAGATGGTCTGGATGGGGTAATCCCGGTACAGTTCCCGCACAAAGGGGCAATCGGAATTGGAGAGCAGCACCTGCACGCCTCGGTCGGCCAATGTTCCAAACACTTCTCGCAGGCGGATCTGTTCCGCTTCGCCGAAGGCAAACCGGCTGTAGGCGGTGAAGCTGCTGCTGGCAGAAAGGGGATGGTAAGGGGGATCCAAATAGACGAAATCCCCGGGTTTGGCTCGTTCGAGCACCTGCCAAAACGGCTGCACCGCGATCTCCACGCCTTGTAAAACCCGTGCCACGGCCCGTAGGTTCTCCGCGTCGCAAATGCGGGGATTACGGTAACGGCCCAAAGGAACATTGAACTCTCCCCGCGAGTTTTCCCGGTAGAGGCCATTAAAACAGGTCTTGTTCAGATACAGCAGGCGGGCAGCCCGTTGCGCCGGATCTTCAAATCGAGCCGCGCGGATGGTGTAGTAATAATCCCGGCTGTGGTGGGCTTGGTGGTGGCTGAGCAGGGCGATAAGCTCCTCCACGTGATCCCGCACGCAGCGATACACATTCACCAGCTCAGGGTTGATATCCGACAAAACAAAGTGTCGAGAACCCGATGGGATCCCTTGGGCCAGATGAAAAAAGACCGCTCCACCCCCCAAAAAGGGCTCGTGATAGGTGTTCCAGGCGCGAGGAAAAAAGGGTTCGTATTGGCTGAGCAGTTGCCCTTTTCCCCCTGCCCATTTTAGGAAGGGACGCGCTTTAACGGCTGGCTCCGCTGGGGTGGGTTCGCAGGAGTCGGGTACAGGGTTCCAGAGTTCTTCCCGCCGCAGAGCACGCCTATGTCCAAGAGAACAAGGGTGGATCATCGTTGGTTCAGTGATCTGGATTCTCTTCCAGCAGCTTTTCTAGCGTCTCGATCCAATGCTCTAGCTCCTCCAGCGCCTGCAACACTCCCCCTGGGTCGCTCAGATCTGCCTGCAGCAGCTGGGTGGTTTCTTCCAAAGTCAGGGATCCGGGCGGGCTGGCCAACCAACGGAGGTAGTGGGGCAGAAAGTTGCGCGGAGAACTGTGATAGCGGCGGTGACAGGCCAAGGCCACCAGGCTGGCAAGGCTGGCCTGATAGGCACTGAAGGGGCGGAGAAACAGCTCCGGCATCCCCACCCAGTAAAACTGGTGTTCCGGCAACAGTTCCACCGCATCTCCGCACAGCTCCTGACACAGCTTCAACCACTCTTCGCTCACCCAAAGAGGATAGGTTGCCACATTTTCCCATGCGGGGATCCCCGACCGATAGAGGAGCAGCTCCAGCCGACTGATCAAGCTCTGGTAAAACACCGCCTGCAACTGGGCTTCCAAATGGTGTATCAACAGGGCCTGGGCCAACTGGAGGCTGCCGGAGCGTTCCCGCCAGCGCTGCGGAGCAGTTTGCCCCTCTGGGTCGTAAAGAGCAGGCCTGCCCATGCGAGGGGATCCCACTGCTGAGGCAACCAGGTGATCCAGGAGTATTTGCTGCAAAAAGACGGTGTGGGCCTGCACCCCCCACGCTCGCGGCAGCAGTGCGGAACTCCCCTGCATCTCCTCCAGATCCAGCCAAACTTGGGGATCCTCAGGCCGGAGCCGCTGGCTGATGATAGCAAGAACCTTCAACAGGAGCTCGCTCCCGCCGGATCCCGTTTCTCCTGGTCTAGACGAGGACTCTGTTTCGCTGACGGGAGTGGGCTTGTCTGCCTCGGTTGCGATAGCGCCGACTTCCAGCAGCCAGGGTTTGGCCTGGGCCGCACACTCGGGGCAGAAGTCCTGCAGGGCTGCCCAGATTAGAGAGGTGGCCTCAGCAGGGGTCAGGGGTGGAACGGGATCCCGCCAGGGCGCACGCAAGTCGCAGATGCGAATGGAACGCCCCATGTTTCGGCTTTTGAGGCGGTAATAGTGCTGGAACAGGTCAAACCGATCGCGGATCCCTTCCAATAGGTTCTCCAAAAAGGTTTGAGTCAGGCCGTGGCGGGCCAGATACAGGTCGGCAGCAGAGTCATAGCCCCGCCATTGGGCCTCCCACAGGTGGTCGCGGATCAGGGTGCTGAGGATAAACCCACCCAGATCTGCATGGGCCTCCAGGTGTTGGCCCAGCCGCTGATAGGCAGCCCAACGGATTTCGGCGCTGGCGTGAGTTTGTAAGCTCTGCAGCTGGACAAGAGTGTGCTCTGGGAGCGCAGCAGGCGAGTTCAGGGTCACTTGCCACAACTGCCGCCAAGCTAACCTTCCTGTTGGGTACTGTTGGTGGAGCAGGCACTCCAGAGGCTCCGGTTGTTGGTGACCCCGCTGCTGCAGGAGGCGACACAAAAACTGGCGAAAGGGGCGCAGCTCCGGCTCGGCACAAGCAGCGGCCAAGGGATCCGAGGGCCGATCCTCTCGCTCCTGCGGCGTCTCAGCTGCGGGTTCGCCGAGGGGAACGGCGGTCAGGGATTGCAGTTCCAGGGGGAAAAACAACAGCTGGCTCTGCAGGGAGATGACCCGCTCCAGATCCCTCCAGCTGGGGTCTGCCTTCGTCCAGGCCATCTCTGGTTCGGCCTCAGCCGGGATCGCTGTTGGAAGGCTGCTGCTCTCGCAACCCTCGGCAAGATGGGCTGCCAGGGCGAGCGCCTGCGTCAGCTCCGACAACTCCTGCAGCGCCACCGCCAGCTCTGGCGGGCTGAGCTGGACCACCTGCCCCCGGTAGCGCTGGGCAAACTGCTGCACCTGCTCCTCCAGTTCATTCCAGGTTAGGGCGCGCTTTTTCCCAGAGCCAGAGAAACGCTCGAAAGGGGGTTCAGCAGCAGGAAAGACCACCGGCATCAGCCTCCTAGAGATGGGGTCGTCCCTCTGTTGGCCTGTCGGCAGAGGGGTGTGCCCGCCTTTTGACCTCTGCCAAAGGGCAAATGGCTGGGGAAATCTGGGTTGGAGGTGCAGGCTGCGATCAGAGGGATCCGGATCCCTGCTATCCCCCCCTGGGGGTTCCCATCCTGGTCAGAACATAGCCTCACCGCTGCTGTGCTGCGCAAAGGCGGCAGCAACAGCCAACCCAAGCCTGAGCCATTCGGCAAGCTCGGATCCGGGATCCCGCATTCATTAAAGACTGCGACTGCGAAAACCGACGTGCCTCCTTTGGGGCAGGAAAAACCTGAGATGATTGTGACATTCTCCTTGGGCAAATGCAGCCGGCAGCGTGGGGATCCCAATTTCGGCCAGGATACGTGTTGGGACAGAATAGGCCTGCGGCCACTTGTGCAAAGGGTAAAAGAACTATCCGAGGGAGGTGACTGCATTGTTTGCCCAAGTCACTGCTGCCGCTCTGCTGGGACTCCGGGCCGTGCAGGTTACGGTGGAGGTGGATGTGGGCGGTGGCTTGCCCCAGATCACCTTGGTGGGACTGCCCGATACTGCCGTTCAGGAGGCCAAAGAGCGAGTGCGGGCGGCGATCAAGAACTCCGGCTTTGCTTTACCCCAGCGGCGGATCATCGTCAACTTGGCCCCTGCCGATCTGCGCAAAGAGGGCCCCAGCTTCGATCTGCCCATTGCCATCGGGATCTTGGCGGCCTCCGGGGTGATCGAGGGGGAAGCGCTGGCCAACACCCTGATGGTGGGGGAATTGGCCCTAGACGGCACCCTACGCCCGGTGGCCGGGGTTCTGCCTATTGCCGCCAGCGCTGCCGAGATGGGGATCCGCCGCCTGGTGGTACCCCAGGAAAATGGGCCGGAAGGAGCGGTGGTGCAAGGGATCCAAGTGTATGGGCTGCCCTCCTTGGCGGCGGTGGTGGGCTGGCTGCAAAACCCAGAGGGAGTTGAGCCGGTGCGGATCCAGCCAGAACAGATGTTGCCAACCGAAACGGAACCCCTGCTGGATTTGGCCGATGTGAAGGGGCAAGAACATGCCCGGCGGGCTCTGGAGATCGCGGCAGCCGGCGGGCACAACCTGTTGCTGGTGGGCAGCCCGGGAGCGGGCAAGACCATGCTGGCGCGGCGACTGCCCGGCATTCTGCCCCAGCTGCAGTGGGAAGAGATGTTGGAGATCACCCGCATCTACTCGGCAGCCGGCCTGTTGCGGCAAAACCTGCACCTGGGACGCCAGACCCCCCTGATCACCCAGCGGCCCTTTCGCGCTCCCCACCATTCGGCTTCGGCAGTGGCGCTGGTGGGTGGCGGCCCCTACCCCAAGCCCGGGGAAATCTCGCTGGCCCACCATGGCATCCTCTACCTGGATGAGCTGACGGAATTCCGGCGGGAGGTGCTGGAGGTGCTGCGCCAACCCCTGGAAGATGGCAAAGTCACCATCTCCCGCGCCCGCGTTTCCCTGGAGTTTCCCGCCCAAACCACCCTGGTGGCCTCCACCAACCCCTGTCCCTGCGGCTTCTACGGGGATCCCGTTCACCCCTGCACCTGTACGCCGCAACAGCGGGAGCGCTACTGGTCCAAGCTCTCCGGCCCGCTGCTGGATCGCATCGACCTGCAGGTGCGGGTCAACCGCCTTAAGCCGGAAGAAATTGTCCGCGCCCAGGGCGGCGAATCTTCCCAAGCGGTGCAGCGGCGGGTGGAGCGGGCACGACAACGACAGCGGCAGCGCTTTCAAAACGAGCCTGGGATCCACTGCAACGCCCAGATGCAATCCCGCCACCTGCGGCAGTGGTGTGCCCTGTCGGATCCCTGTCGCACCCTTTTGGAGAACGCCATCCAAAAGCTGGGCCTGTCTGCGCGGGGGAGCGACCGCATCCTCAAGGTGGCCCGCACCATCGCCGATCTCGAGGGCGCGGAGGCCATTGCCCCCACCCACATTGCCGAAGCGATTCAATACCGCAGCCTGGATCGCGCTCGGCTGTAGAGCTCAAGCGCTCGGCGCCGCTGACGCGACCACCCCCAGCCCCTCTCCCAGATAGGGTTTCCCTCACTGCCAGAGCTCCGGCCTGCCCTACGGGATCCCACCCCCTGTTTTGTCGGGAAAAAGCTGTCCCCCCTGCACCTGAAGGATTTGGGCGGCTTTGAGCCAGCCGGCGTCAAAGGATCCCAGGTGGGTGGTGGTAACCAAGGTTTGCACGCGCTCCTGAATGGCTTCCAAGAGTTGGTTTTGCCGGTGCAGATCCAGCTCTGCCAGCACATCGTCCAACAGCAGCAAGGGCGGATCCCTGACCACCTGCTCGATCAGCTCCAGCTCCGCCAATTTCAGAGCCAAAACCAGAGTGCGCTGCTGGCCTTGGGATCCATAGGCGCGGGCGGCAACTCCGTTAATGCACAGCTCCACTTCATCCCGATGGGGGCCCACCAGAGAGCTGCCCAGGGAGTGTTCGGCGGCGGCTTTGGCGCGGATCTCGGCCAAAAACTGGGCTTGGATCACTTCGGGGCTGGCCTGGGGATCCGGCAGGGGCACTTGGGGTCGATAGGTAAGGGTCAGGGTTTCCCGTCCACCGCTAATGACCCGGTGCCAGTGAGCAGCCAAAGGCTCCAGCCGTTGCAGCAGCCGGGCGCGGCGGCGCATAATTCGGCTACCGGTGGTGGCCAGTTGGGCATCCCAGAAGGCCATCTGCGAGAACTGAACGCCAGCAGCCGCTTGCGTTAGCGGGACAGAGTCCTTGGGATCCTGCTTCAAAAGGGCGTTGCGCTGCCTGAGGATCTGGCGATATTGCTCCACCAGGCCGAGATAAACCGGCTCCAGTTGCAGCAACACCCCGTCCAACCAATGGCGCCGCGTCTCCGGAGCGCCCCGCACCAGCTCCAGATCCAGGCTGGAGAACACCACGGCATTCACCTGTCCCAAAAAGTCCGCCTGGCGGCGCAGCACCTGCCCGTCCACCTTCAGGGATCGCCTGCCGCTGCTGCGCAGCTCCATCACCAGCTCGTGGGCCACCCCCAGCCGTTCCACCGTGGCGGCAATCCGCGCCTGCTGTTCTTCTTGATGCACCAGCTCCCGATCCCGAGCGGCCCGCCGCGAGCGCAAGGTGGCCAACAGCTCCACCGCTTCCAGCAGGTTGGTCTTACCCTGGGCGTTCTCCCCCACCAGGATGGTTTTGGGCGCGTCGAAGGGGATCCCTTGCTCCCGGTAGTTGCGAAAGTGGCGCAGGTGCAGGAAACGCAGGTACACCAAGGGAGATGTAAAGACGCGATCAGTCAGTATTCGAGAAGAACAGCCCCCGCTCTGGGGGCTTTCACTTTAACCCAACTGCAGCAGGGGCAAGAGAAGGTAGAGGGGTTAACCCCGAAGACTCAGCCAGCAGGGATCCCTTCTATCCCCAGTTCCGGGTAGGCCAGATCAGCGCCTGGTCAGGGTAGTCATCCCCCCGAGGCGCTCAGCCGCCAACAGGTGTAGGGCAGCGCGGGCGGAGTAGCGGGCAGCTTTGCTACGGCTGTAGTCGGCGAAGGTGTAGCTGCTGGGATCCGTACTTACGTCGCCCAACAGGTTCTGCACTTGATTCTGCAGGTCAGAGACGCTGCCGGAGTTGATGTTGGCGAAGGCCATCTCCGCTTGCAGCCGGCTGAGGTACTCCTGAGCCCGGAAAGGGGCCTCGAAGAAGGAACGGCCAGGGCGGCCCATGAAACCCAGCTCCGCTTCGTAGAGAACTTTGGCTGCTTTGGCTAAGTTTTCCGCTGCTTTGGCCTGCTCGCGGGCGGCGAAGAAATTCCCTGCCTCAATTGAGGCTTGGGCGTTGGTGAAACTCTCCTGGCCGTGTTCCAAAAGGCGGGCAGCCTCTGGGGAAGACCCCCGCTGAGAGAGGAAGCTGGCTTCGGCCAGGTGTCGCTGCGCCTTAGCCAGATCGCGGCTGGCTCGCTCAAGATCCCACGGGCGCTGCCAAGTTGGCTGTACCTGAAGGGGAGCTGTGGCTTTAGGAGCAGAGCGTCTGCCCCGCTGGGCTTGCGCCGGGGATCCCAGCACCAGGGGGGTGAGCAGAACCAAAATCGGCAGAGAACAACCCAGAGCGCGAGCAAAAGAGGAACGAATCGTCATTGGTCATAGACTCCAATCGACAGGACAAGCCGGTTTGGGTTATCGCGGCTCATCTTGAGAATGGCGGAGAAAAATGACGTGAAGATGACAAGGGCAGCTCTACCGTAAATATCGATCCCTCTCCCACTTGGCTGGCCACTCGCAGGGATCCCCGATGGGCGGTGACGATCTGCTGGGCCAAGGCCAGGCCCAGACCGAACCCACCCGTATGGCGAGCACGGGTTTCATCCACCCGGTAAAACCGCTCAAACAGATGGGGCAGATGCTCGGGGGGAATGCCAATGCCTGTATCCTTGACGTGGAGGTAAGCGCGCTGGCGCTGGCTTTCCAGGCTCACCTGCACTGTGCCGCCTGCAGGGGTGTACTGCAGGGCATTGCGCAGTAGGTTCTCGATGGCCTGCCGCAGCAGGGCAGCGTTCCCCCGCACAAGCCAACCCCCAGAAAGATCCGTCTCAGGCAGGTGGCATTGCCAGTGAAGGCCAAGGGCCTCAGCTTGGGGGCGGTATTGCTCGCTCAGCTCCTGCAACAGCGCTCGCAAATTCAGAAGCGGCAGATCCTCCAGGGGCAGGGATCCCTGCTGGCGGGCCAACTGCAGCAAGGTATCGATCAGCACGCTGAGGCGGCGGGCACCGCTCACCACCTTTTCCAGGCGAGGTTGAGCTTGTTCCGGGGCCAGCAGAGCCATTTGAGCATTGCTCATCAGGGCGGCCAGGGGGGCGCGCAACTCGTGGGAAGCATCGGCAGTGAAGCGTTGCAACTGCTCGTAGGAGCGACGAATCGGCTGCATCGCCAGCCCCCCCAAGATCCAGCCGGCCCCGCCGATCAACGCCAGCGTCAGCGGGATCCCGATCCCCAACCCCCAGCGCAAGCGACCCAGGGTAAGTTGCAGCGGTTCCAGGGGCACCGCCAGTTGCAAGTAGCCCAGTAGCTTTTCCTCCTGCTGCACCGGCAGCGTGAGCTGGCGCAACAGTAAGCCGCTCTCTCCTTCCACCGTTTGGAAACCCAGTTGGAGATGGTGAGGCGGGCCATCCAAGTCAAACAGCTCCAGAGGAGGCCGGGATCCCGTGTACTGGCGCAGGGATCCCAAGCTTTCCCTTCCGGTGCCGGGAGCAGGATCGAACCAGCGCACATAGGCCAAGTGATGGTCGAGGGGTTGGGTTTTCCCCCCCAAAAAGGGCACCTCGTTCAACACCAACCGCCACTGCCCCTGGCGCAGCTCGTACTTAATGGCTGCCGCCATGATCCCGGCCTGAACCTGCAGCTCCTCGTCAAAAGCCTGCAACTGGTTCTCCACTTCCAAGCGGTAGAAGACGGCGGCAAACACCAGCAGGATCCCCCCCATGACCCCGGCAAAGCTGCGGGCCAAGCGACGGCGGCTGTGGTGAAACACCAGGGATCCCGTCCCTCTTGTCGCAGCCTTCTGCCCCAGGTGCGGCTGAAGGGGGTGTGCCAGGGAAACCCAGTTCCAGCCCAGCCATGGGAGAGAATGCTTGTGTTCAGCTCTTTTCACCTCCATCGCCACCCCCTAGAAACTGCTTTCATGGGTTCTCTTCTGGAGAGGCTATGCGCAGCCGGTACCCCTGGCCATACACCGATTCCAGCCAATCTTGGGCCTCCACCTCTTTTAACCGTAGCCGCAACCGCCGCACCAACGCAGCCACGGCATTGCTCTCCGGCTCACAGCCCCATTCCCACACCGCCTGCTCGATCTGGCCCCGACTGAGCACCTGGTTGGGATGGCGCATCAGGTATTCCATCAATTGAAACTCCTTGCCCGAAAGCTGTACCTGCCTCCCCTGCCGCTCTAGGGTCAGGCTGGCCAAGTGCAAGTGCAGGGATCCCAGGCTGAGGCTGTCTCCTTGCCATTGGGGGGAACGGCGTCCCAAAGCCCGCACCCATGCCAGCAGCTCCACCAGATCCACCGGCTTGACCAAATAGTCGTCTGCCCCCGCATCCAACCCCTGCACCACATCCGATGTTGCGTCTTTGGCAGTTAACATCAGCACCGGCGCACATCCCCCCGATTGGCGGTATTGCCGACAGAGCTGGATCCCGCTTGGCCCCGGCAGCATCCAATCCAAAATCAGGAGATCATAGGCTTTCTCCTCCATCAGCCAGGCAGCCATCTCCCCTTCCTTGGCACAGTCAACCACGTGGCCGCACTTGGACAGGGCAGCCTGTAAAGGCTCCAACTGTTCCGGGTCGTCCTCCACCAGCAAAATTCGCATCGTCCTGTGCGCCGTTGACCAAGACGGCCAGTTCCCACTGCCCAGGCTAGGATGGATCACGGAAATAGCCCTCTGCAAGGGAGAGAACAACGGTGGGGTGGCCCAAAATCCATCGGTGGCAAGATCTAGGGTTTGATTTTTGGCTGGTGCTGCCCTTGGCAGGGCTTCTTTTTGTGGCGGGGGGAGAGTGGGTGACGGGCCAAGCGCTGAGCCGTCCTCGCCGGCTAGAGCAACCTTTGGCGATTCGCAGCCAGCAACAAGCCACCTTGGCTCTGGATATTCTTTCCATTCAGGCGGAGATCCGCCGCTCCCGTGGCTACACCAAGGTGGAGGTGACTACCACCAATCCCCACCTGCGCAAGCTGGAATTTGAATTTCCACAACTGGATCCAGACCAGGTGTCGGCTCAGATTGCCCAAGAGCTTGGCCTTGCTCCCGAGCAAGTGCAGCGCCTGACCCGCTATAGCTTGGACTAGAGCATGACTCTAGTCAATAATAAGCTCAACTATACTGAAAATAATGTATAATATGTTCAGTACGGATTACTACCAGTTGATCTTTCTGTTT
>NZ_JBSSDE010000061.1:0-9397 GCF_054060435.1 Thermostichus sp. MS-CIW-34
GTTCTCCTCGGCAGACTGGGCGCGGCTTTCTTGGATGGACTGACGCAGCTCCTCGATTTCCCGCAGACGGGCGGCGTTCTCCTCGGCAGACTGGGTGCGGCTTTCTTGGATGGACTGACGCAGCTCCTGGACGGATTGGCAGAGCTCCCGGATTTCTCGGCTGTTGGCAGCAGTCTGTTCAGCCGTCCAAGCCAGCAGTTGCTCCACTCGGTCTAAGCGGTCTTGGCTCTGACTATTCACCCTGATGCCTCGCCTTGTGAGTCTCTTGACAAACTGCAACCGATCATAAACGAAGTTGAGCTCTGCCAAACAGGATAGGGGGAATGGTCATTCCCAGAGCCGCCGGATTGGAGAGCGATGCAGCAACTGGTGGGCTTCGGCCAGCAACTCCGGGATAGGCAGATGTTCTGGGCAGCGGGGTAAGCAGTCACCGCATTCGGTACAGCGGTCGGCAAGTGACCCCGGAAACCAATGCCCAGCTTGGCCGAACATGTTGTAGCGGTACTGGGCAAACTCCGTCATCTCGTGGGCAATGGCCAAGTTGCGCAAACGCAGCACTTCGGGAATGTGGATCCCTTCTGGGCAGGGCAGGCAGGCGTAGCACTGGGTGCAGCGGCTGGATCCCAAGCGTTCCTGCTCGGCTTGGCGCAACCGCTCCTGAATCTGAGGGCCATCCACCCACCAACGGTCGGGATCCTGTAAAGCCGACAAGGCCACCTGTAGCTCCTCAGGATGAGTGATGCCCAGGCTGAGGGTGTGAACACGGGGATCCGCCAGCAAAAAACGATAGGCAAACTCCAAGGGGCTGAAAGGTGCACAGCACTCCTGCAGGTGTTGGGGCGGGCGATAGAGCATTCCCCCTTTATCGGCAGGAGAAATGATGAACACGCCCATATCTTGCTGGGCAGCCGCTTCTAGGGCCGGTGCATTGCGCTGTTGGAAAAAGTGATAGTGCAAATTAACAAAGTCAAAGCATCCTGTCTGGATGGCCTGCAAAATTAACTCCAGGGATCCATGGGTGGAAAAACCAATGTAGCGCACCCAGCCTTCTTGCTGGAGCTGCTGGAGAATCGGCAACCCTTTCTGCAGCACCCACTCCAGATGTTCCGGCAGGTTGATGCCATGAAAGGCAAATTGATCCAGGTAATCCACCCGCAGACGGCGCAGGGATCCCTGAAGCCGCTCTCGCAACCCATCTGTGGGAGTGAGTTTGCTGGTCAGAATCAACTGATGGCGTGAAAAGGGCAGGGTTTGCAAAATCTCGCCCAAGAGCACCTCGGCATGGCCATAAGCCTGAGCCGTTTCGATGTGGTTGATCCCTGCGGCTAGGGCTGCCTCAACGGTTGCCTGAGCTTGATCCCTGGGCACATTGACCAAGCGCATGCTGCCCAGAGAAAAAACCGAGACCAGCTGTTGGGTGCGCCCAAAGCGACGGTAGAGCATTGCGGTTGAGGTAGCACCGGCAACTTCCATCAAGCCACCCCCTGGAAACGAGAAACGGCCTCAGATTGTCGGGTACAGACGGCATTTCCCTCAGGGGATTGGGGGTTTTTGCCCAGCAGTTCTGCCGCCAGCAGGATCGCCTGCTTGAGGCTCTCGCATCGGGCCACCCCTTGGCCGGCAATGTCGAAGGCGGTGCCATGATCGGGAGAGGTGCGAACAAAAGGCAACCCAATTGTCAGGTTGACTGCCCGGTCAAAAGCCAGCATCTTCACCGGGATCAAGCCCTGATCATGATAGAGAGCCAAGTAGGCATCTGCCACAGTTGGGGATCCCTGGCCATGCCAGGCTTGCGCGGGAGCCAGCCACATGGTGTCGGGGGGAAGCGGCCCCCAAATTTGGGCGTGGGCATAGGTGCGCAGCAGCTCGGTCAGCCATTCTTTTTCCTCCGATCCCAGTTGCCCCTGTTCGCCGGCATGGGGATTCAGGCCGGCTACTGCAATCACAGGATCCCGGATCCCAAAGGTGTGGCGCAGGGATCCCACCAGCACATTCAGCTTTGTCCGCACCCGCTCTGGAGTCAGCACGGTGGGCACTTGGCCGAGGGGAATATGGGTGGTGGCCAGCAAAACCCGCATCTGCCAACCGCTGTGGGGGGAACGGGCAACAAACATCATCCCGTAGTGCTCAGACCGACTCAGCTGGGCCAAAACTTCTGTTTGACCAGGGAACCGATGGCCGGCTCGATGCCAGAGATACTTGGCGATGGGCGCTGTCACGATCCCCTGAAACTCGCCCCGCAGCGTCTGTTCGATTGCCGTTTTCAGGTAAACAAAACTGACCCCACCACTGTCAGCATCCCCTTGACCAATACAGCCAGGCTGTAACCGAAAGCCTGTGTCGCATTCCAGCATCGGGATCCCTGCCGGATGGGCCAATGGAGCCGGCGACCGATCTCTCAGCAGGCGATAGGTGGCTTCTAGAACCTGCCGATCCCCTACAACCGTGATGTGGGCGCAAGACTGCACCTCAGGATCCGCCAGCGCCTTGAGCACAATTTCCGGCCCAATTCCCGCGGGATCCCCCAAGGTCAGCGCCAGTTTGGGCAGTGCAAGGCTCATGGTGTCTTTTCTTGAGAAGACAGATGATCTCCATTTTGCAGGGGAAAGAGAGTGCTGAGGAAAGCTGTGGGGAAGGTCGCCATCCCTTTGAGCCAGAATGCTGAGCTCAGCCTATCCAGTCAGCTGCAAGGGGATCCATGCCGGCAAAATGGTTTAATGAGGGTTTAGCGATATTGAACCTCTATGGCCGAGACATTCCTTTACAACGCCTTGCGTGCTGCCCTCGACGAAGAAATGGCCCGGGATCCCAACGTATTTGTTTTGGGAGAAGATGTCGGCCATTACGGCGGCTCCTACAAAGTCACCAAAGACCTGTATCGCAAGTACGGGGAGATGCGCCTGCTGGATACCCCCATTTGCGAGAACAGCTTCACCGGCCTGGCCATCGGGGCAGCCATGACCGGCTTGCGCCCGGTGGTGGAAGGGATGAACATGGGCTTTCTGCTGCTGGCCTTCAACCAAATTGCCAACAATGCCGGTATGCTGCGCTACACTTCCGGGGGCAATTTCAAGATCCCGATGGTCATCCGCGGGCCGGGCGGGGTGGGTCGTCAGTTGGGAGCAGAACACTCGCAGCGGCTAGAGGCCTACTTCCAAGCGGTGCCCGGGCTTAAGATCGTGGCCTGTTCAACTCCCTATAATGCCAAGGGCTTGCTCAAGTCCGCCATCCGCGACGACAACCCCGTTCTCTTTTTCGAGCATGTGCTCCTGTACAACTTGAAAGAAGATCTGCCAGAAGAGGAATACCTTTTGCCTCTGGACAAAGCCGAAATCGTCCGATCCGGCTCCGATGTTACCCTGCTCACCTACTCCCGCATGCGCTACCACGTGCTCAAGGCCGTGGACACTTTGGTGCAGCAGGAGATCGACCCTGAGGTGATCGATTTAATCTCGCTGAAACCTTTAGATATGGGAACCATTGCCGCTTCGGTGCGCAAAACCCATCGGGTGATCATTGTTGAGGAAGACATGAAATCGGGTGGCATTGGGGCGGAACTGACAGCTCGCATCATGGAAGAACTGTTCGATGAGCTGGATGCGCCGGTGATGCGTTTGGCTTCGCAGGACATTCCCACCCCCTACAACGGCACGCTGGAGGCGGCCACCATCGTGCAACCTGCAGATATTGTGGCGGCGGTGGAGCGGCTCCTCTACGCGGATTAGAACCCCCAAAAATCCCTACAAAACAGCGCCGAAATCTATCTCCCAGCAACTTGCAAAATCCTCAGGGCAACCTTGCTAAGATTTCCATGGCAGGGATCCGCGAATATGCAAGGCGTACTGCTGATCCTCTACATGTTGGTTGTCAGTGGCCTGATTGCCGTTGTTGGGGATCGGGTGGGCTACCGCATTGGCAAAAAGCGCCTTACCTGGTTTAACCTGCGCCCCCGCCATACCGCCATTCTGGTGGCCGTGGTGACCGGCGTGAGCATCTCCGCCCTGACTTTGGGCACACTGCTGCTCCTCAACCGCTCTCTGTCGGAGGCCCTGTTCAGCTACACCAACCAAATTGCCCAGGCGGAGCAAGAGCTGCGGGCCCTCAACCGCCAAAAAGCCCTCTTGGAAGCGGAAAATGCCGCTCTCAGGGTTGAGCGGGATCACCTCAAGATGGATCTCGACCAATTTCGCAGCCAGCAGTCGGCAGCCCAAACCCGCCTGAGCGAAGTGCGCGATCAGCTGGCAGTGGCGCTGCAGGAGCGGCAGGAGGCGGAGGCCAAGCTGGCGGCAGCCAACGAGCAACTGGCCAAGGTGCAGCCCAGTTTGGATCGAGCCCATGCCGAGTTGGAGGCAGTGAAGGCAGAGGTGGAGTCGGCCCGCCAGGTGATCGCCACCCTGGAGTCGCAAAAACAAGCCCTGCAACTGGATCGGGATCAGCTGGAGCGCTCCCTGGATGTGGTGCAGGCGGCCTTAACCCAACTGGAGAACCAGAAAAACCAGCTTGAGCAGGAGATCGAGCAGCTCAACCAATTGGCGGTGCGGCTGCGGCGGGGGGAACTGGCCATCTTGGCGGGGGAAGTTTTGGCAACAGGAGTTGTGGAGGCTCCAAGAGGGGCAAAACCAGAGGCGATCCGGCGGCAGTTTGAGCACCTTTTGGCCCAGGCGGAACAGCGGGCCCTTGCCCTTGGATCCCAGCCCATGCCCCCTCTGGAAAACGCGATCTTGATCCGCCGGGAGGATGCCGACCAAGCCTTGGAGAAGTTGCGAGAACCCGGTAGCTGGGCGGTGCGCATTCTCTCTGTTACCAACCGGCTCAAGGGGGAGCCTGTGCCTGTGCTCGTGCAGATTTACCCCAACCAGCGGATTTTCGCCAAGGGATCCGTGCTGGCCCACGGGGTGATTCAACCGGGTTTGAGCGAAAATCAGATCCAACAGCAACTGCTGGGGCTGCTGAACCAGGCCAATCAGCGCTCGCAAGAGGAGGGGCTCCTCTCCGATCCCATCACCGGCACTGTGGGGGAGTTCTCCCAGGTCAAGTTTCTGGAGGTTGTGCAGCATCTCCGCCAGAGCACCACCCCTCTGGATGTGAAGCTAGTTGCCGACACCGACATCTACACAGCGGGGCCATTGCGGGTGAGTTTTCTGATGGCAGAAGCTTCCGGTCAACCCGGCTCTTCTGGGGCTCAGCAGGCGGGGCGTCCCGAGGGATGACGGATCCACTCCACCCGGCAAGACTGAAGGGCCAACGAGTGCTGATCGGTTTCGACCCAGGGCGCGACAAATGCGGCATTGCTGTGGTGCAGGTGTTTACGCAAACGGAGCTGAAGGTTTTACACCGGGAGGTGGTCCCTTCCGCGGCAGCGCTGTCTAGACTACAAACGCTCCGGCAACAGTTTCAGGCGGAGCAAGTGATCCTGGGCAATCAGACGACGGCCCAAGCCTGGAAGTCTCAACTGGAATCGATCCTCCCCCCGCAGCAGATTGTCCTGGTGGATGAGCGGCACAGCTCCCAAGAGGCCCGTCAGCGCTACTGGGATTTTCACCCACCGCAGGGATGGGAGCGGCTGTTGCCCAAGGGGATGCGGGTGCCCGCCAAGGCTTACGATGATCTGGTGGCTCTCATTCTGGTGGAGCGGTACTGTCGTGGGCGAGATACGGCTGAGCCGACGTGAGCTTCTACAGGGGATCCTGCTGGGGCTAATGGCGGCAGGATGTGGGGGGCCGGATGCACACCTGCCTCTTGTCGTGGCGCTCAAGCAAGGGATCCCCGCCAGTTTGCTCAACGAGTTTCGCCGCAGGACTCAGGCCCGCTTTCGGCTGCAACTGTTGGATGAGCGGGATCAGTTGTTGGCCTATCTGCAGCAAAGCGTCCAGCCGGCTGATGCAGCCTGGTGGGATCCGGGGGGATGGTTCCGGCGGCGGCTGCCGGTGGCGGCTTTGAGTTTGTTGGGGGCCGACGCTTTGGATCGGGCCATAGCTGCCGGTTGGCTGGCTCCTCTGCCGGCAAGCCTGTTGGGAGAACGATGGCAGAATCTGGATCCCCGTTGGCAAGCTGCGGCACTCCGGGAGGGGCAGATTTGGGGTGTGCCCTGGCGCTGGGGGGTAACGGCCATTGCCTACCGCCGGGATCGGGTGAGGGAGCCCATTCGGGACTGGGCGGATCTGTGGCGGCCTGAGCTGGCCGGCAAACTGACTCTGCCGGATCATCCGCGGGAGGTGATTGGGCTAACCCTAAAGAAAATGGGCCGCTCCTACAACGATCCCCTCAACCCTGAGGATGTGGAATTACGGCAAGAGCTGGGATCCCTGCATCGCCAGGTTTTAACTTACACCTCTTCTGACTACCTGCCCATCTTGCGCTTGGCCGATAGCTGGGTGGCCGTGGGCTGGTCGCAGGATCTCTACGCCACCCAAGCCAACTACCCTGAGCTGGCAGTGGTGATCCCGGCCTCCGGATCCGCCATCTGGTGGGATGTCTGGGTGCGACCCCACGTCGAAGACCATGCCCACACAGAATCAACCCAGACAGATTCCGGATCCCTGTTGGCTGACTGGCTTGATTTTGTCTTGAATCCTGAATTTGCCCCCCGCTTGGTCAATCTGAGCGGGATCCCTTCGGTTTTGCCGCTGGATTTGGCTCAACTTGCCCCACGCCTGCAACGCAGAGCCGACTTGCAAATCTCCACTTGGCAACGCTCGGAGATCTGGCGCCCCCTGAGCTCAGCCGAAGCCGAGTCCTATCTCAACCTCTGGGATCAAATGCGGCGGGGCCTTTTGTAGAAACACAGCGAGCGCGAGCCCTCCACTCTGCAACACTTCGTCAAGGTCCGCAATGCTTCTGAGGAGCTGTGGTAGGATGCCTGCTGTCTGATGAGCCAGTTGCACTTGCATCGAGGAGAGCACCTTGAGTCTGAGAGTTGCTGTTGTGGGGGGCGGCCCAGCCGGAGCCTCTGCTGCCGAAGTTCTGGCCCAAGCTGGAATCGAGACCTTTTTGTTTGAGCGGAAGCTGGACAACGCCAAGCCCTGCGGGGGCGCCATTCCCCTCTGTATGGTCTCCGAGTTCGACCTCCCCGAGGGGATCATCGACCGCAAAGTGCGCAAGATGAAGATGATCTCCCCTTCCAACTATGAGGTGGATATCGCCCTCGAAAAAGAAAACGAGTACATCGGCATGTGCCGCCGCGAGATCTTGGATGCCTTCTTGCGCAATCGTGCCCACCAAAAAGGGGCGGAGCTGATCAACGGCAAGGTAATGCATCTGGAAATCCCCCAGAATGGCCGGGATCCCTACATCCTGCACTACAACGATTTTTCCGACGGATCGAGGCAAGGGGTGCCGCGTTCTTTGGCTGTGGATGTGGTGATCGGGGCGGATGGGTTCCACTCCAAGGTGGCAGAAGCCATTGGTGCTGGCGACTACAACTATGCGCTGGCCTTTCAGGAGCGCATCCGGCTCCCGGACGACAAAATGGCCTACTACGCAGAGCGGGCAGAAATGTATGTGGGGGACGATGTTTCTCCAGACTTTTATGCCTGGGTGTTTCCCAAGTCCAACCATGTAGCCGTGGGCACCGGCACCATGAGGGCAAACCAAGCCCACATCCAAAAGTTGCAAGCTGGGATCCGCGCCCGTGCTGCCGAGCGGATTCGAGGAGGCCAGGTGATCAAGGTGGAAGCCCATCCGATCCCAGAGCATCCCCGCCCGCGCCGCGTGGTGGGCCGTGCTGCTTTGGTGGGAGATGCGGCGGGATACGTAACCAAATCCAGCGGCGAAGGGATCTATTTTGCCGCCAAGTCAGGCCGCATGTGTGCCGAGACCCTTGTCGAGACCTCCAACGGCGGCAAGCGCATTCCCACAGAGGAGGATCTAAAACTGTATCTCAAGCGCTGGGATCGCCAGTACGGCCTGACCTACAAGGTCTTGGACATCCTGCAGCGGGTGTTCTACCGTTCCAATGCCACCCGCGAAGCCTTTGTGGAGATGTGCGCCGACCGGGACGTGCAGAGGATGACCTTTGACAGCTACCTCTACAAGACGGTAGTGCCCATGAGCCCTTGGGTGCAGTTCAAGATCACGGTCAAAACCTTGGGCAGCCTGATTCGCGGCAACGCTTTAGCCCCCTGAGACAACCCTACTGCCACTGGAAGGTCACCGTAACGCGATCCCAGTTGGCCTCGGTTTTCAGCACACTGGCAGAGGCCCTTTGTCCGGGGGGCACGTCGCTGGGCTCAAATGCTGCCACTCGCGTATCGACAACTTCTTCTCCCCGATAGAAGGTGAAACGAGCACGGGCGTTGAGAACCGTGCGGGTGCTGCGGTTGATCGCTTCCACGCTTAGGCGGCTACCGGCCCCCACTCGTTCTTCCCGAATGGATCCCACGATTACAAAATCTCCTGGGCTAGCGGCAGACTCGGCTGGGGTGGCGGTCGGAACTGGGGTGCCAGGCTGTGGGGCCGTCTCGCTTTGCTTGGGATCCGACTGCCTCAGCAGCTCCAAAACACGGGCCAACTCCTGCTGAAAGAAAACAAAGGCTTCCCGCGATTGGTTGGCCACCTGGGCCAAAATCAGTCGATCCGACTCCTCTACCGGAATTTCCAGGAGGGGAGCTGGCCCTTTTAGGGTGACTCGGATGCTGGCGACTTCTTGGTTGATGAACTTATCCAGGTAGGGAAAGATGTTGAGAATGCAATCTTGGAAGGATCCCATCGGCATGATGCGATTGTTGGTCAGCACCAAGTCGGCCCGCTCACAGCTAGTCCGATCCTCCATATCAATTTCCAAGGGCACGCGAAAGGAGCCGAGGCTGGTGTTGGTGATGGTGACCCCAATGCCGTACACCTCCTGCCGCCAGCCGTGAACGATCTCCAGGCTAGGGCTGGTCACTTCCTCGGTGAAATACTCTCCGGCCCAGGTCGGGGATCCCCACAGAGGCAGGGCCAATAGCAGCACAGGGAAATGGCAGGTCAGTCTCCCCTTCACCTCAACCTTCCTTCACTCAACTTGCGGACTTTGGGGCAGAGCAGCGGTGTTTCTTGCTCCCCCGGAATGGCAATAGCCTAACCCAGGGCTGGCGCAAACCAGCGAGGGCAGTCTTTAACCAGAGTAATCTTTTCAACTTCAAGGCTAACGGCTTTGAACCTCATCCGCTCTGCCCAAAAATAACCCGGTGCCTATCTTCATCAAGCTGGGGGTTGCCTTGGCGGTGGATCCCAGGGGCCATTTTGTCGGGGCAGCGCCACCGGCTCTGCCGTTTTCCGCTGGGATCCCGTCTGCGATAGGATCAGAAAGTTCAGCTTACTAGCGCAGGAGCCCCGCACTGTACCCGTAGGGTCAGTGTCGGGAGGAATGCGGAAGTTACGATAGAACCATGACCCAAGTCCTGACCGTCTCCTGCAA
>NZ_JBSSDE010000062.1:0-9240 GCF_054060435.1 Thermostichus sp. MS-CIW-34
CGGGATACCGCCATTCTGGTTGGAAACAAACAGAATGCTATCGCTGCATAGTTGAACAGTGATGTTCAGCAGTGTTCAGCGTAAATGTATCAGCAATTGGTAAGCTAGGGATCCCAATCCCTGAGGTCTTGCCCCTGTGACAGATCCCAATGCCATTCGGATCACCTTTTTGGGCACCAGCTCCGGCATGCCCACCCGCCAGCGCAATGTCTCTGGGGTGGCGGTGCAGTTTCCCCAGCGGTCGGAATGGTGGCTGTTCGATTGTGGCGAGGGCACCCAGCACCAGTTGCTGCGCCTAGACGAGCTGCGCCCCAGCCAGTTGCGCCGCATTTTCATCACCCACATGCACGGGGATCACATCTACGGCCTGCCGGGGCTGTTGGCCTCCTGTGGCTTGGGCAGCACCCCTGAGCACATCGATATCTACGGCCCGCCGGGCCTGGAAGAGTACCTGAAGGCCGTGTTGCGCTACAGCGAGACGCGCATCCCCTACGGCTTCCGCGTTCACACCGTCGAAACCGGTCTCATCCTGCAAGAGCCGGAATACTCCGTCTTCTGCGCGCCCTTGGATCACCGGGTGCCCGCCTTCGGCTACCGCGTGGTGGAACAGGATCGGCCAGGCAGCTTTAATGTGGCCAAAGCCCAAGCCGATGGGATCCCCTTTGGCCCTCTGTATGGGCAGCTCAAGGCCGGCCAATCCATCATCTGGCAGGGCCGCTGCTTTCACGGACGGGATTATGTCGGGGATCCCATTCCGGGCCGCAAATTCTCCTACTGCACTGACACGATTTTCTGCCGCAACGCCGTCGATCTCTCCCGGGCTGCCGACTTGGTGATCCACGAGGCTACCTACGCTCAGGCTGACTTGGAGCTGGCCCGCCGCTCTAAGCATTCCACCGCCGCCATGGCCGCCCAAGTGGCTGCCGAAGCCAAAGCTCAAGCCCTAATCCTCACCCACTTCAGCCCCCGCTACACCCCAGAAGCCCCCATTACCTTGGAAGACCTACTGGCAGAAGCTCAGGCCATTTTTCCCAATACCCTGCTGGCCCGCGATCGGCTGACCTACGAGATCCCCCGTCGCAGCCCGTCCCCTCTGCCGGTGGGTGTGGGCTTGCCTCGCTAGAATGGTAGAACTGACTGTCTCAACCGGCAATGACGGATCCCAGACCCTACCCCGAACGCCCCCAATTTCCAGAGCGGCCCAAAACCGAACAACTGGATCAAACTGCCAACGAATGGCGAGCCTTCAGCGCTTTGCCCCCTGCCACTTCTCTGCCCCCGGTTCAAGCCGAGCGGCCAGCCCCGCAAACGGCTGCTGAGGGGGAAACCCTGCCGAAATTGGCTCCCTGGAGTAAACGAATTGGGGCTTTTGCCCTCGACTTTGGGCTGGGGCTGGGGATCTCCTACCTAGCCCAAGGCTTGGCTGCTCTGGTAGGGGCCAATGCAGGCGCCGTGGACATGACCGGCTATCTCGCCTTCTTCGCCACCTGGCTGGTGAACCGCGGCTATTTCCAATCCCGCCCTGAGGGCCAAAGCCTCGGCAAATGGCTGCTGAACATCAAAACCCTGGATCCCGAAACCGAAGCCTCGCCGCACCTGGTTCGCTCTCTGGCTCGAGAGGGAGTGCTCTCCCTCTTTGTGCTTACAGAGGCCCTGCTGGTGCCTCTGGCTGCGGATGGGCTGTTTGCCGTCTTCGACAAGGAAAAACGCCAAACCATTCACGACCGCGCCGGACGCACCCTAGTGGTGGAAGCGGAGCGGGGCTATCACCTGGATGAAAAAGTCTTGCGGTTTTTGCAGGACATCCTAGAGGGGGACGCTGCTGACGACGTCAAATCGGCTGCTCGCGACCTGCTGCGCCAAGCCCAGCGCAATGACACCGTGCGGGATCTGTCCAAGCAGTTGCAGCGCCTGAGCAAAGATGTGGATCGCAACGCCCGTAGCCTACGGCAACAAACGGGCAAGCAAGTGAAAACTTGGGTTGATTCCGTCAAGGAAAAGTTGGATAATTGGTGATCGCGCTTATTGAGGTAAACCCCCATCTCCAGCCTCAGGATCTGGGATTGCAGTTTCCTCATTGCCGTTTACCTTCGTCTTGGGATCCGTCATGGCCAAAGCAAAGGGTGCCCGCATCATCATTACTCTGGAGTGTACGGAGTGCCGCACCAACGTCAACAAGCGCTCTCCAGGCGTGAACCGCTACACCACCACCAAAAACCGCCGCAACACAACAGCCCGCTTAGAGCTGAAGAAATTCTGCCCCCACTGCAACCGCCACACCATCCACAAAGAGATTAAGTAGTTCAAGCCGTTTCGCCGTTCTCCTGATCTATGGTTTACGCTCGCCGCCGCCTGTCTCCCATTAAGCCGGGAGAGCCCATTAGGTACACCGATGTGGAGCTGCTCAAGAAATTTGTTACCGAGCGTGGCAAGATCTTGCCCCGCCGCATCACCGGCCTGACCGCCAAACAACAGCGGGAGCTCACCGCCGCGATCAAACGAGCGCGCATCATGGGTCTTCTTTACTTTGTCAACAAAGAGGGATAGCCTTCTCCGGATCCCGATGGGCCTGCAGCTTTCGCCGGAACTCCAAGCCCGCCTATCCCCACCCCTCGATATCGGTGGGGTGAAGGTTTTGAGCCGCGTCTTTCAGGCGCCGCTGTCAGGGGTAACCGACCAGGTCTTTCGAGGGCTGGTACGCCGTTTTGCCCCCCACAGCTTGGTTTACACGGAAATGGTCAGCGCGACCGGCTTGCGCTATGCCCGCCAGTTGCCCCGCATCATGGAGGTCGGCGAGGGGGAGCAGCCCATCGGCATCCAATTGTTCGATTGTCGGCCCGACTTTCTGGCGGAAGCAGCCCGCATGGCTGTGGACGAAGGGGCGACCTTGGTGGACATCAACATGGGCTGCCCGGTGAACAAGATTACCAAAAACGGCGGTGGCTCTTCTCTGCTCCGCGATCCCGACACGGCAGCACGAATTGTGGAGGCGGTGGCCAAAGCGGTGGAGGTGCCCGTAACCGTAAAAACGCGCCTGGGCTGGTCGGATCAGGAGATCAACATTTTGGATTTTGCCCACCGTCTGCAGGAGGCAGGGGCGCAACTGCTCACCTTGCATGCCCGGACACGCGCCCAAGGCTTCAACGGCAAAGCCCGCTGGGACTGGATCCGCCGCGTCAAACAGCACCTGCGCATTCCCGTCATCGCCAATGGGGATATTTTCTCGACAGCCGCAGCGGTGAAGTGTTTGGAGGAAACCGGAGCCGATGGGGTGATGTGCTCCCGCGGCACCATGGGCTATCCCTTTCTGGTGGGGGAAATCGATCACTTCCTGAAAACCGGTCAAGAAAGACCGGCCCCCACTCCCCTGGAGCGGATTCAAATGGCCTTAGAGCATCTGCGCGGTCTCTGGGAGTACAAGGGAGAACGTGGCATCCGTCAGGCCCGCAAGCACATGACTTGGTACATCAAAGACTTTGCCGGAGCCTCTCAATTCCGTGCTCTCCTCTGTCGCATTGAGACGGTGCAGGAAGGGGAAGCCCTGCTTCTTCAAGCCATGGAGCGCTGCCAAGAAGCCACACCTCGACCGGAAGAGGCCATTAAAACCACCGAGGAGGTCGACCTTCTCCCTGAAGCCGGTTGGGCGTAGCTCCGGTGATCCCTGCAATTGGAAATCGCTTGGAAATCGCCGCACGTCTGCCTTGGCTGTAGCCTGTGGCCCCGAAAAAGGCTATTGCGCCTGCTGCTGGGACAGGGCTGCCACCAACTTTTCCCCCATTTCCTGGCAACCCACTAAAGTCATTCCCTCAGAGTAGAGGTCTGGGGTGCGGTACCCTTGCGCCAAAACGGCTTCTACCGCCTGTTCGATGCGGTCGGCAGCTTGCGGCTGATCCAGGGAGTAGCGGAGCATCAGGGCGCCGGAGAGCACCTGGGCAATGGGGTTGGCTTTGTCTTGTCCGGCAATGTCGGGAGCCGACCCATGTACCGGCTCGTATAGGCCGGGGCCAGAGGATCCCAGAGAGGCAGAGGGCAGCATACCAATAGAGCCGGTCAGCATGGCCGCTTCATCGGAGAGGATATCGCCGAAGAGATTGCCCGTGAGGATGACGTCGAACTGCTTGGGCCAGCGCACCAACTGCATGGCGGCATTATCGATATATAGGTGGGAAAGTTCCACCTCCGGGTACTCAGCCGCAATGGCATTGACCCGCTCCCGCCACAGTTGCGACACTTCGAGGACATTGGCTTTGTCCACCGAGCAGAGCTTGCGCCGACGCTTGCGGGCCAGCTCGAAGGCAACTCGGGCGATCCGATCCACCTCAGCTTCGCTATAGACCATGGTGTTCACGCCACGCCGGGATCCCTGGGCATCCGTGAAGATTCCCTTGGGCTGGCCGAAGTAGATGCCCCCCGTCAGCTCTCGCACCACCACCAGGTCGATCCCCGAGATCACCTCTGGCTTCAGGGAGGAAGCCCCCACCAGTTGAGGGAAGACTTTTACCGGGCGCAAGTTGGCAAACAGCCCCAGCCCCGCCCTCAAGCCCAACAAGGCCCGCTCCGGGCGTTTCTCAGGAGGCAGAGCGTCATACTTGAAGTCGCCGACAGCAGCCAGATAAACGGCATCGCTCTCTTGAGCCATTTTCAGGGTTTCTGCCGGCAAGGGATCCCCAGTCTGGTCGTAGGCAGCCCCGCCGATTAGGCCCTCTTGCCACTGGAGAGCAAATCCCATCTGCCGGGCAACTGCATCCAAAACGGCTCGTCCCACCCGCATGATTTCGGGGCCGATGCCATCTCCGGCAAGGGCTGTGATCCGATAGGTTCGAGCAGTTGAAGAAGAAGTGCTCATGAGCGGTCAAGCTGAAGATGAGGGCGTAGAGATACTACCATTTCGGCGGACTTGCCCATCCCTTGGCACACAGGTTTGCAGACAACTCCTCTAAAAAGCTCTCCAAAAGAGAAAGTGCAGCCTGGCCACCAACCTGCTGCACTCTGATGGTGATTCTGATGGTGATGATGACGATCAACCCATCAAGCGGGAGTCCCAGATGTTCTTTTAGAACAAGCCCAAGGTGACCCACTTATCCAAGGGCAAGGTGGCACCTATGCCCAGGTAGAGGGTGACCAAGGTGCCGATCAGGAACACCGTTGTCGCCACTGGGCGGCGCAAGGGGTTTTGGAACTTGTTGACGTTTTCGATGAAGGGCACAAACAAGAGACCCACAGGAATGGCAGACATCAGAGCAATTCCCAACAGCTTGTTGGGAGCAATCCGCAGGATGTGGAAGGCGGGGTAGAGATACCATTCCGGCAGAATTTCCAGAGGCGTAGCAAAGGGATCCGCCGGCTCCCCTACACCTGCCGGATCCATGACTGACAGGCCAACGATCACTCCAATAGTGCCCAGGATCACCACCGGAAACATAAAGAGCAAATCGTTGGGCCAAGCGGGCTCACCATAGGTCATGTGGCCCATGTTTTTCTTCAGCTTGGCTACAACTTTGGGGTTGTCTAGATCAACCTTGCGGGTAATGGCCTCGGTCGCTATCACCTGTTTTGAGACAGCCATGAGAGTTCTCCTTATCTAGGGACAAAAGTTCTGAAAAAGGGGCAGTTAGAGATCCCAGTTACCAGGAAAGTCAAAGGCGTCTGGGAGTCAAACCTTGCTCACAAAGGCCCAGAAATGCCTTGGCGGCGGATCATCAAAAAGTGCATGGTCATAAAGACTGCGGTCAGCCAGGGTAGCACGAAAGTGTGCAAGCTGTAGAAGCGAGTCAGGGTAGCTTGACCAACCGCTTCGCCGCCCCGGATCAGTTGCACCAACAAGTCGCCCACCACCGGAATGGCACTGGGCACACCTGAGACGATCTTGACTGCCCAGTAGCCCACCTGATCCCAGGGCAGGGAGTAGCCGGTAACGCCAAAGGAGACGGTCAGCACCGCCAAGATCACGCCGGTTACCCAGGTCAGCTCACGGGGCTTTTTGAATCCCCCTGTCAGATAGACCCGGAAGGTGTGTAGGATCATCATCAGCACCATCATGGAGGCGCTCCAACGGTGGATGGAGCGCAACAGCCAGCCGAAGTTCACCTGGGTCATGATGTAGTTCACCGACTCAAAAGCCTCGGCCACCGTCGGACGATAGTAAAACGTCATGGCGAAGCCGGTGGCAAACTGAATTAAGAAGCACACCAGCGTCACCCCGCCGAGGCAGTAGAAGATGTTAACGTGAGGCGGAATGAATTTTCCCGTTGCGTCGTCGACGAAAGGCGTAATCTCCAGCCGCTCGTCCAACCAGTCGTAAACTTTGCTCATAATGCCTGCAATTCTTGAAATTGGATCTCGAGGGCGGGGCAAGCCCACTCCACTCAGCAATGTAACACAATCTTTTAACACCATCCTGGCGTCGGGCTCAGCTTGGGGACGAAGATCTCGATCCCAGGAGGCCAGGCAAGTTTTCGATATTGCGTTTTGTTCATGTTTCTTAATGTTTTTTTGGGATCGATGGTTGTGCAGAAGCCGAGATACACAGGGATCCGCTGGAGAGGGTGGGGGATCCGCATTGTCTTGCTTGGGTGTTTGCTCTGGGCGAGTTTGGGCATTGGCGCCTGTCCAGGGCAGGCCAGCCGCTGGGGAGAAGAGCAGCAACTGCTGGCGCAGGCTTGGGCCTATGTGGATCGGGCCTATGTGGATCCGGGGTTTAACGGGCAAAACTGGTGGCAGGTGCGGCAACGGTTTCTCTCCCGGCCCTTAAAGGAGCGCAAGCAGACCTATCAGGCCATTGAGGAGATGTTGGCCACTCTGGGGGATCCCTTTACTCGCTTTCTGGATAAAGAGCACTACCTCAGCCTGCAGACCTCCACAGCCGGCGAGCTGAGCGGTGTCGGCTTGCAGATTGCCATCGATGAGCAGGGGGCGGTGCGGGTGATTGCCCCCATGGAAGGCACTCCTGCCGAGCAGGCCGGGATCCAACCCCAGGATGAGATTTTGGCGGTGGATCGGGTGCCGGTGGCGGGGCTGAGCCTGGACGAAGTGGCCGAGCGGATGCGGGGGCGCAGTGGCACGCCGGTTACCTTGAAGCTGAAGCGGCAGGATCGCATTTGGGAGGTGGAGCTGGTACGCCAATCGATCACCATCAACCCCGTGCGCACCCGTTTTTTTGAGCTGCCTCAGGGATCGGTGGCCTACATTCGCCTCAGCCAGTTCAACGGCAATGCTGCCGCTCAAGTCCGCCAAGCCATTCGGGCCGCAGAAGCTCAAGGGGTGCGGGGCTACATTCTCGATTTGCGCAACAATCCGGGGGGACTCTTGCAGGCGGCCATTGAGATCGCCCGCTTCTGGATCCCCAAGGGTGACATTGTGCTGGTGACGGATCGCCACGGCATTCAAGACAGCATTCCCGCCACCGGCGAGGTGCTCACAGAGGCGCCGCTGGTGGTCTTGGTGAACCAGGGCAGCGCCAGTGCCAGTGAAGTGTTGGCCGGGGCACTTCAGGACAGTGGGCGAGCTCAACTGGTGGGAACGCGCACCTTTGGCAAGGGTCTGATTCAATCCCTGCTGGAGCTGGCGGATGGATCGGGGCTGGCGGTGACCACGGCCAAGTACCTTACCCCCAGCGGCCACGACATCCATCGCCAGGGGATCCAGCCCGATGTGGTGGTGGCGGAGGGATCCGTTCCTCTGACGGCGGAAACCTTGGCCGGGCCGGAGGACATCCAGCTCCAGCGAGCCTTGGAGTTGTTGGGGCAGACCCAAGGGATCCCGGTGGCCAAAAGCGGGTGAGGGAGGAGATCCCGCTCCAGACCCAGATCTCAATCGTTGGCATTCAGGATTTGGATTCCTGGTTGTTTTCGATTCGTTTTAGGATCAGAGGCAGGGTTTTCTGGGCCACTTCTCGGCTCCAGCGCCGGTTTCTGACTCTGTCCGCTCCCGCCCGCATGAACGCTATCCAGCAATTTCACCACTTTTTCAACTGCTGCATTGGGGCTTGGCGCACAGAGCGCACCTACCATTACCTAGACCGTGGCGAGGTGGAGCGCTCCCGCACCGAGTTCACCATTCGCACTCTCACCCCTGAGCTCAAGCACAAGGTGCTCACCGACAACAACTACCCCAACCACAACGTGGATGGTTTTTTGGGCTTTCACTTGGCTTTTGAGACCGTTTCCGAAACGGGGGAGGAGGCCGGGCAAGAGCTGAACATGCTGTTCGTCCCTCGGCAGGAAACCCCCCTGGGGCTGCAGGGAGACTACCTGCGGGATCGGGCCTACGAGGAAGATCGCCCGATGGTGGCGGCTTTCCGGTTTGATCCTGGATCCCTGCAACTGGTGATGACCACCACCTACACTCGTGTGGTTGCTGTAGATACCATCACTCTACTGAATCCGCGCCTGCGCCTGCGGCAGATCCTTACCTACCAACGTCCCCCTCAGGGTCAGCCTTTGCAGGAGCTGTTGCTGGTGGGGTTTGGGGTAGAACAGAAGCTGACGTGACCTACTCCCGCACTCATGCTGATGCAAAGCGCTCCGCGCCGCTAAAGCGAGAGAGGACGGGGCTTCCCGGCGGTCTAGCTAACCTGCGGATCCTGAGCATGACGCTTCCCAAAGACCTGAGATTGTCTCAGCACTTGGCTCTGATCCAGTTGAGGTTCGAGCGAGGACAATACCGGCAGGCGCTAGAGGAGGTTAAGCAGGCCCAAAGCCGCTATCCGCAGTCGGGTAAGCTACGGCTCTGGCAGGCCCTGGCCCAAGAAGCCCTTGGCGAAACGCAGGAGGCCATCCTGTTGGCCCAAACCTTGCTGCGCAACCCAGATCCAGAAGTTGCCCAGCAGGCTCGCTATGTCTTGGGCATCTGGCAAGCCCCTCGTCTGCGGCGTCCAGCGGAGTGGTTGAGCGAAATTCCCGATCTCAGCCGGCTGGAGGAAGCTGATCCCCCGGAATACCGCTTGGCCTATGGGCGCTCTCAACGCAAAGGCCCTTCCCCAAGATCTGGCGCTCCTTCTGGGGATCCCCTCAGCCGCCGGGCAGCGGATCCCCCGTTGGACACTAAGCCCCTCATCTGGGTGTTGATCGGGATCCTCTCGACCCTGCTGGCCGTGATGGCTTGGCTGCCCTAGAGGGGGGTATAACCCTCGCCGCTGCTGGGTTAGTGGGGAGCATGCCTCTAACCCCCAAAACCCTGAACTTTGCTGAATTTACTGAGCTTTAGGCGGTTTGGCAAAAGTCATTGAGAGGGATATAGTAG
>NZ_JBSSDE010000063.1:0-8314 GCF_054060435.1 Thermostichus sp. MS-CIW-34
GTTCTCGTTTTGACAAATTGGCCAGGAACTTCTTGAGTTTTCTCTATCTCGTCAGTGCTCTCTTTTGGCTCAAATGAAAGATCAACACAACCTAGCTCCTCTCTCCCTATGGGAGAGGGGTTGGGGGTGGTTGCGGAAGCGGCGCAGAGCGTTTGGACGGCACTGCGTAGCAATTAGTAAAGTGTCTTAATCTAACTTGAAATGACTATGTGATGATGTAGTGAGATGTAGTGAATAGAGTTGTCTCAATCCAGCCAGACTAAAATCGTCGGCTTATGCCCAGCTCCTCTCTTCTAGAGAGACCTCAGGTGTGCTGTTCCAGCCAGCAGTGACTATACGGACATACAACGAAATAAGAAGCCCAAAAATCACTCTAGCCCCAGGCAAGCACAAACCATAGTAGTAGCTGTGCCCCTAGAGCGGCCTGCCAAGAAAACCTTGCTACCGAGCTTGTGAGGTGTAGTGCACTTCAACCCTGAGAGGAGCGCCCAGGTTTAAGGCAGTGCCAATACACCGGGCCAAGATTTGAATGTTAAGCCGCTGATCCGTCGATTCTAAACTTGTTGCAAGCCGACTCTTGCTTGGACCAACTACGGGTGAACGCTGTACGCTCATCTTAACAGACTCCCTATTTTGGTGAGGGCTGAACAACCAACTGACTTTCAGGTGATGTTATTGAGGAATCTCGAAGGAATACCGACCAGCAGCATCCAAGATCCTGCTCTTTGAGATTAGGATGATTTGCCCTTCTTGTGCATCGACAACCCTACGGATTTGTTAGGCAAGACACTCTTGGACTTTAAGGGATCCCACGGAAAAAGAATCTCTACTTTGCGAAACTTTGCGAAGCACTTTTGGGTAGAGATGAGGACGACCCGGAAAACTGGCTCTCGGTTCCCTGCGCACGCTCGCCAACTGCCAAGATGCTCTACCCCAAGTGGTTGGGGATCCAGCCGCATCGGATTGCCTGGCAACAGGGTTGCCGTAGGTTTCTGGAAGAGCTGTGCTGTTTGGCGGGTTCGGTCTGCCGCGGCTCCCTGTAAAGGATGGATGTTGCCGCCCCGCAGTTGGGCATTGCTCTATTCTGGGATGAGCCCTCTTATAATGAGCATTGGGAATTCAACTGTCCCTGCTGCCCATCCGCCTGGCTGGGTGCTCTTCGCAACCTGGAAAGGGGCAACCGAGCCGCAAAGTCTGGGATAACTGCTGTTACGTTTTGAGAGGAATCCATGTCTCTAGTTTTCAACCTGGTGAAGCGTTTGCAGCTCATCCTGCTCAGCCTTGTGGTTGGGGGGGTAGCTGTGGCGCTCTTGTCCAACCCTGCTGCTGCCGAAACCTACATCGTCAAAATGGGATCCGACAAAGCCCAGTTGGTCTACGATCCGCCTTCTCTCACCATCAACCAAGGGGATACCGTTCAGTGGGTGAACAACAAGGTCTACCCCCACAATGTTGTCTTCGACAAGGTGCCCGGTGGAGATGCGGCTTTGGCGGCCAAACTCTCCCACAAGGCGCTGCTTACAGCTCCCAAGCAGGTGGTGGAGTCGGCTTTTGTTGATGTTCCTCCAGGTGAGTACACCTACTACTGCACGCCCCACCGCGGGGCCGGAATGGTCGGCAAGATCATCGTGAACGGCTAAATCCACACCCCAAGTGCTGAACTTCTAGGGATCCCACTTTTGGTTTTGCCTTGCTGGACAGGGATCCCTGCTCTTAGCATGAAAGGTAGCCCTCTCAGGAGTGGGAGGGCTTTTTGGCGAATGAATACGCATTCGACCGGCTTGCCCTGTACTGCGCAAGTGTAGTTCTCAAACGGGTTCTCTATGACCACCAGCGTTAAAGGTTACCTGCTCTTGGCCGTTTCCTGCCTCAGCGCCATTGCTGCTGTTGGCTCAATTTTCGAGTTGGCTTCTGGCGAGCCGGATTTTGGCGTCGGCCCCACCAGCATCATCTTGGTTGTCGCTGCTCCATTGGCTGTTTGGCTGTTTCAGGCTGCGGTTGAAGCGGCACGGGCCGGCAATACGGCCGGAAAGGGGAGCAAAAAGAAAAAATGAGAAGACGGTGAGAACCCTAGGCAAATGGATATGGAGTCAGCGGGTTTGCTTCAAAGAGACTTCTGACTCCCTCTCGATTTCAGTCAGTTGGTGAAACTCCGGCAAGAGCTCCCGTTTCTGCACGGCTCCGAGCGCCGATTCCAAGCCGGCGGTAGCTAGGGTACAACTGGAGCCAGAACCATTCAGTACGGTCTCGGCGACCTGTCCGTTTTTGTCGATCCGATATTCCACTTTGATGTATTCAGGCATCGGCACTCCGCTTGTTACCGAACAACAACGGGTTCTTCCCCATTCTAGTTCTTGCTTCCTTTTCCTGGGCTAGATCTGGCTGGGCTCTATGGCTTCTGCTCGTCCCCTCTTCCAGGCTGCCAAAAAGGATCCCGGAATCCGGCGAGACCTCGGCTTGGGCGTGGGGGCATTGGTGTGTGTGGTGCTGATCGGCACCCTCTGGTACCACGGGGTGGAGCAGTGGCCGTGGGTGGAGGCTTTTTACATGACCATCATCACCCTGACCACTGTTGGCTTTATGGAGGTGGAGCCGCTGGGGGAGCGGGGGCGTTTATTTACGGTGGCCTTGATCCTGATGGGGGTCTTGAGCATCGGGTTCATGGTGAATCGCTTTACAGAGGCCCTCATCCAGGGACATTTTCAGGAAGGGATCCGGCAACGGAAATGGAAGAAACAGATGGAAGCGCTGAACAACCACTACATCATTTGCGGTTTCGGGCGCATTGGCCGGCAGGTGGCCCAAGAGTTTCGAGCAGAAGGGGTGCCATTTTTGGTGATCGATCAGTCTGCTGAGGCGATTCAGGTGGCTCAAGAGCTGGGATATGTGGCTCTCCAGGGGGATAGTACTCTAGATGCCACTTTGCTGGAAGCGCGGGTGCAACAGGCGGAGGGGCTGATTGCCGCCCTATCTTCCGATGCCGAGAACCTCTACGTGGTCTTGTCGGCCCGCACCCTGAACCCCCGCATTCGCACCATTGCCCGCGCCAATACGGAGGAGGCTTTGCAAAAACTGCAGCGGGCGGGCGTTGCCCATGCCATTTCTCCCTACATCACGGGCGGAAAACGCATGGCGGCGGCTGCCTTACGCCCCCGGGTTGTGGACTTTGTGGATGGCATCCTTGTCGGTCGGGATCGCACTTTCTACCTGGAGGAGTACGAGCTGGCAGCCCAAGAATGTCCTTATGTCGGGCAAACCCTACGGAAAGCCGATTTGCGCAACCGATCCGGAGCTTTAGTGGTGGCGATTCGACGGGCGGATGGCCAGTTGATTGGTGGCCCCAGCGGAGAAACCCTGTTGCAGCCGGGGGATCTGCTGCTGTGTATGGGCACCGCAGAGCAGTTGCGCCGGCTTGGACAGTTGCTCTATCCACGCCCGTAGCAGCTTGTTCTGGGTAGCCTGGCTCAAATCCGCCTCAGAATACTGGGGCCATGAGAGTCGGTGCCACAGGTTTTCAAAAGTCCGTAGGTCTCGGCCAGCTCTTCGGCTTTCTCCGTCACTTCCGGGCTAGGGATCCAAATCTCCGGGTTTTTGTAGGCGTAGTAGACCTCAAGGCCATCTATTCCCAACTCCGCTGCGGCTGGGACAATTTCCTCTGCAGGCAGGCAATAGCGAAAGGGGTGGGCCAACACCGCCAAGCCTCCTGCCGCTTGAATGGCCTGGATTGCGTCGGCGGCGGGCAAGCCGGGAACCTGCTCCCCTTGGGCAAAGGGATCCAGGACACCATTGGTGGGATCGAAGCCGTAGCCGAGAATATGCACTTCACAGCCCAACAGGTTTGCGGTGATCTCGATCCCCGGCCACAGGATGGGGTCGTCGGGACGATCCAGGTGGGCGCGGGCTCGCTCGTAGCCCTTCAGGGTGTGGTGATCGGTGATGGCCAGTCCCTTCAGACCGTGCCGGCGTGCTTGCTCCGCCAGATCCACGGGATCCATCTGCCCATCCGAACAACGAGTGTGTAGGTGAAAGTTGTACTGCAAGGGACAAGAACGAGGGCCAACCCCCTGTAGCACCTGCCGCAACTCCCCAGCAGAAGGCACCACGCAGGGATCCCGTTCCAAGCTGACAACCATAGCCACCCTTGGGTTCTGAAGTTTTATTAAGCATGTCCCCCCATTGTAGCCAGGGGCAAGGGTCAGTGCTATGGGTCAAAGACTAGTAAACTACCCGACCCTGACTGCTTCGCAGTACAGGGCGGGCTTTCGGTAGCCCTGCAGTTGGCAAGCCAACCACGAACCTCTAGGCTGGTTTACAGCAGCCCCCAAAAGCGCAATCACATTCGCACCATTCAAATCCGCATCCCCTTCCCATCCACAGTGTCCACACTTAAACTTCTTTCCACTGCGGTAGGATTGCGCAGGGTCGGGATGAATGTGCAAACACCGGTGGCAGGTCTGCGACGTGTAGGCAGGCGGCACCAGAATCAAAGCAACCCCCGCACGCAGAGCCTTGTACTCCAAAAATTGACGGAGTTGATAAAACGCCCAACTGTTGGCCCTGCGCCGTTCGGCTTTGCTGCGTGGCTGTTGATTGACTCTTTTCCGGATCCCTGTCAGGTCTTCCAGGGCGATAGCGCTGTTGGTAGCTTTTGCCCTGGAGACAATAACTTTGGAGATGCGATGATTGACCCACGTTTTTGCTACGCAACGCTGACGCGACTGAAAGCGTCTCTCCTTGCCAGACAGCCGTTGCAACAGTTGACGGCATCTGCGCCGCGAACTGCGGGTGCCCTTACTGGCTTTGCGTTGGAGTACCGCCCTCAGTCGGGAGTAGTGGTCTCGGACTCTGTTCAACTGCTGCCCATTCCAATTGTCCCCCTCTGACGTATGGGCGATATCCGTCCTGCCCAAGTCCACCCCGATCACCCTGTCGGTATCTTGTTGCTTGGGCGGGTTTTTCTCTACGCAAATCTGGATGTAGTAGGAGCCGTCCTTCCGCTGGACTAGGGTGGCCGATTTGGGGTTAGAACCAGCCAGCATCCCACGCTGGTAGTTACCAATGGCTAGTTCAAAGCGCTCTCGCCCCTCCACCGTGGTCAGCGACACCGTCCAGTCTTTCTCGCGAAATGAGAAGATACGTGCATCGTAGGTAACGAACCTACGCTTGAACTCTTTAACCGGACGGTTGCGCTGTCTCGCCACTTTGCGAGCGCCTGCCACCCGTCTGCACACCTGTTGAGCCAAGTTACTGGACAAGCCGAACCGAGCTCGAATCTCGTAGTAGCAAAGGGATTGCAGTTTAACCGCGTTGACGATCTTCTCCGGCGTGTTCTGGTTGACCCAGTTCAATGCCTGCACAAAGACATCCATCGTCGCGTCCAATTTGGCGGCTTGTGACGGGAACGCCTTGAGCTTACAGGATATGGTCAGGACTTGGCTCATAAGTCCATTGTACTTCATCAAAGCGCATTCCTCCCGGCACTGACCCTACGGGTACAGTGCGGGGCTCCTGCGATTTCTAGCTGAGCTGGGGGCTCAGAAGCCGTGGGCCAATACTTCCTCGGCGGCGCGAGTTCCCGCCCCTGGGGTGAAGTCGCTGTAGCCCACGGTGTGTAAAGCTGACTCCAGAGCAGCCAAGGTCATCAGCACATCGCGGTCGCTGATAAAGCCCAAATGGCCAATGCGGAAGATTTTGCCCTTGAGGTGGTCTTGTCCAGCGGCAAGGGCGATGTCGAAGTGTTTCTTCAAGGTGCTGCGGATGGTGTCAGCGTTGATCCCTTCGGGAGCGAGTACAGCTGTTACCGAAGGACTGGCCGCTGACTCTGGATCAACCAAGAGCTTTAGCCCCAGAGCCTTGACGCCAGCACGGGTGGCCTGGGCCAGCTTGGCATGACGCCGGTAGATGGCTTCCAACCCTTCTGCGCGCATCATGCGCAGGGTAACCTGCAGGGCGTAAAACAGGTTCACCGCCGGTGTAAAGGGAGTGGTGCCTTGGCGCAGGGCCTTTTGCGCCAGCTTAAAGCTCCAGTAGTACTTGGGAAACCTAGAGCGCTCCGTAGCGGCCATGGCCCGCGGGCTGACGGCCACAAATCCCAGCCCTGGTGGGATCATATAGCCCTTCTGGGATCCCGAGGCCACCACATCCAAGCCCCATTCGTCCATTAACACCGGCATTGCCCCCACGCTGGTGACCCCATCCACCAGGACGAGGGCTTCCCCGTGCTCGCGGGCAGCAGCAGCAATGGCTTGGACATCGTTGGCTACGCCGCTGGAAGTCTCCGAGTGGGTGAGGATGACGGCTTTGATGGTTTTTTCCCGGTCGGCAGCCAGCTTTTCTTGGAAGATCTCGACGGGGTAAGGGATCCCCCAGGGGGTTTCCACCCGCTCACACTGAAGGCCAAACTGCTCGGACATTTCCGCCCAGCGCTCCCCAAACTTGCCGTTCACCCCCACCAAAACCCGATCCCCAGGGCTGAGGGTGTTGAGGATCCCGGCTTCCATGGCACCAGTGCCACTGGCGGAAAAGACAAACACATCGGAGGTGGTTTGGTGCAGCCAGCGCAACCCATCGGTGACCTCTTCCAAAATGGCGGTGAACTCTTTGCTGCGGTGCTCGATGGGCCCCCGTGCCATCGCCAGCAGAGCACTCTCGGGAACGGGAGTGGGGCCGGGGATCATCAATATCAGCTTGTCTTTCATGCTTGCCCTGCTTGGGATGCAAGTAAGGTTTAAAAGGTGGCGGCCAGATTCGAACTGGCGCATAGAGGTTTTGCAGACCTCTGCCTTACCACTTGGCTACGCCACCCCATTGCTCAACTGGGCGCAGATATTGTATCCGAAAAGGGGATCCCCCTTCCAGTAACCAAAAGTAGCAGTTCCCAGCTCAGCTAGGCCTCAACCCTTTCTTCCTGCACCTTTAACAGACGGGATCCCAGCAGGCGCTGCAGCCAAGGAGCCAGAAACTTGCGGTTGGCCAACTGCTGCTGGGGATCCTGAGTTTCCAGAGGGAAGGGGGCAAGAGCCCGCAGGGCGGCAGTGGTAACACAGAACATGGCCTTTTGGAAGCTAAGGCAGATTTTCACCCGCAGGTCATCATCCCCGCGAGGCTGGCGGCGGTAGTGCTCTCGCAAGTAGGGGGGCAGGTGGCGCATCATATCCTGCATCAACAGGGTAGGCGGGATCCCAGCGCTACCTACCGGCAGCGGATCGGCGTAGAGGGCGCCGTAGGCAAAGTCAGCCTGCTCAGCCGGGATCTGGTGGGCCTGGGCGTTGTAGGAAACCGTGCCCATAAAGGGAAAGGAGCGGAAAAACACCGCTTCCACATAGGGGATAGCCGTATCTGATAGGAAAGTCAGACCCGCCGAGAGAGGGATGATCTCGTAGCGGCGGCCCCAGATGCAGGGAGCGTAGGTGATAGGCTTGTCGGCAGCTGCCACCAACCCCTGCTGGATGTGAGCCACCACGTCGGGAATGGTGAGGTGGGGTTCTGTCTCAGAGCGCTTGGCCAGCGCCAGGAAAATATCGCTCATCACCCGCCAAAACTGGCCCAAGCCGCTGTACATAGCCAGCATGCGCACCTGTTCTAGAGCAAAGTCGGGAAACAAGATCCCCAAGCCCTGCAAGAAGGGATTGAAGCGGATTTTGGCCCGGATGGCTCTCTTGGCCCGCTCGACAAATTCAGGGGTATCCAGGTAGCGGTCTAGCCCCCCTCCCCCATGCCAGAGCATAGCCTTCATGCAGTATTCGGCAAACTCGTAGTTGATGCGGTCATGCCACAGGTAGCGCAGCCATTTGCCCAGGGTAATCTCGCCGTTGAAATACTTGAACGCCGGGAAGAGCTCCAAAAATTGGTGGTCGGCAATAAAGATCAAATTGCGCGAATAGGCATCCAGCACCTCGCCGTAGCTATGCAGGATGCCAATGACCTCTAGGCGATTGGCAGGGGCATCCAGCACAAGGGCTCCCCCTGCCTCTAGGCGCTGGACAATAGGAGCCAGTTGCAGTTGCTCCAGAGGAGATAAGCCGGCCAGAAAGAAGCAGGAAGGAGCAGGAGCAAGAGTGGCAGTCATGGGAGCAAAAGAAACTCCGTCGATCTCATCAAATCATCAAAAGTCTCATCAAATCATCAAAAGGAAGACAACCCAAAGTAAACTACCCGACCCTGACTGCTTCGCAGTACGGGGCGGGCTTTCAGCAGCCCTGCAGTTGGCAAGCCAACCACGAACCTCTAGGCTGGTTTACGGCAGCCCCCAAAAGCGCAATCACCTTCGCACCGTTAAAATCCGCATCCCCTTCCCAACCGCAGTGCCCGCATT
>NZ_JBSSDE010000064.1:0-6918 GCF_054060435.1 Thermostichus sp. MS-CIW-34
CTCATGGGCTTATTGTAGTTTATCCAGACTTTTGACCAGCAAACCTATATGGAGGAGGGCTTTCCTCCCGACACCAAGCCTGCGGCTATGGTGCGCGCCTCCAGCCCGAAAATTTGGTGAACCATTGGATTGCCCTGTTTGTTTTCATCCCTCTTCCCCATGAGGTGAGGGGATCCTGCCTATCGCAGATCGGTTTGCCCTCCCTCGCTGGGATGGCTTTCTTGGATGATCAGAGCAGGATTTTGTGAATTCAAATCCCAAGTGCAGGCCAAGCCTTCTTTGCCGAGATCTCTTCGCTTCCCTCAACTCCATTGATGACTTAGCCTATTTACCCTAGGAGACACTATGGCAACTCTTTACTTCAGCCCGCTTTTCGAGGTACAAGCTCTGCAAGCGGAGCCCAACCGGGGACGCTCTCGCTCCTTCCTGCCCACTCCTCTGCAGGTTTGGGAGAGCGACGAAGCCTACACCGTCCAGTTGTGGGTGCCCGGTGCCAATCGGGAACGCTTCCACATCGAGGCCACGGCTCAACAGCTCTCCATCAGCGGCGAGATCCAGGTTCACGGCCCTGAAGGTGCTGAATTGCGCTACCAAGAAGTGGAGCCCCAACCTTTTCAACGCATCCTCAAGCTGGCCCGCCGCATCCAGCCGGAGAAAGTCTCGGCCACCTATCGCGACGGCATCCTCACCCTCACTCTGCCCAAAGCCGACGCAGCGCGGGTGATCAAAGTCCAAGTGGGCGCCTCAAACCCCACTACTCCGACGGAAGCCGTGACGGTGGAAAGCCAACCTGCCTAGGATCCCCCTCTTTTCGGGAGAGGGGCTGGGGGTGAGGATCCACTGCACGCGCACCTCATCTCCCACCTTAAAATCCAGCGCCCGGCTGGCATTGCCTCGGTTTTGCACGATCTCCACCCAGCCGGAGCTGCCCACCAGGGCCAGCACTTCCCCAACTTCTCCCTCAGCAAAGGTGGCCACGGAGCGGACGGGGATCCCTTTGACCGAGGCGCTCCAGCTTCGACCTTCCACCCACTGTCCGGGCAGGTTGGTGATGCCGTTGCCGAAGTGGTCGATGGCCTGGACCAGGCCGCGACAGCCGTTGGTCTCCATCTGGGGTGGCGGCCACTCCCAGCGGGTTAGTTCTGCTACGTCTAGGGGATCCCCCAGCTCCGCCAAAGGGATCCCGTTGGCCAGATGAGCGGCAACCGGGGCAAAAATATCCCGCCCATGAAAGGTGCGGCTGGGAGAGGGGGTGCGCCAATAGCGGGGCCGGTTGAGTTCCACAGCAGCCAGCGCCGGAGTTTGGGCCAAAACGCCGCTGAACAGGCCATTGTCAGGGCCAACCAAAAAGCCCGTCTCGGTTTGGATGGCTACCGCCCGGCGGCTACTCCCCACCCCTGGATCCACAACGGCCAGGTGAATGGTGCCCGACGGCAGATAGGGGTAGGCCGTCATCAGGGCAAAGCGAGCCGCCGCCACATCCTGAGGCGGGATCTCGTGGCTGAGGTCGATGAGTTGAGCCTGTGGGGAAAGGGTATGAATCACCCCTTTCATAATGCCCACATAGGGATCCTGCAGGCCAAAATCCGTCAACAGGCTAATAAAAGGCATACCCTTTTGAGGCTTGAGGATCCCAGTTTAAGGATCCCAAAAGATAACAGCGCTTATGGATGGGGTGGCTAGCGGGCGGCAAGAGCGGGTTCTGGGCGTTTGTACACCTGTCCCAAACGCGCCAACTGCTGCACCAACAAACTCAAGAACAGGCCCACATCGGTCACAATCCCCACCGACTCCAGGGATCCCCGATCGGCCAGCTTGGTCACCACTGCCGGGTTAATGTCCACGCAGATCAGCTTGACCCCGGCAGGCGTCATGTTCCCGGCACCAATGGAGTGCAACATGCTGGAGAGCATCAGCACCATGTCGGCCCCCTGTAGCAGCCGTGCGTAATCCTGCTGGGCCTTGATCAAATCCATCTCCGTATCTGGCAGCGGCCCATCGTCGCGGATGGATCCCGCCAGGGAGAAGGGCACCTGAGCGCGAATGCACTCGTAGAACACCCCACCGGTAATCACGCCCGCTTCCACCGCAGCCCGGATGCTGCCATACTTGCGGATGAGGTTGATGGTTTTGAGGTGATGCTTGTGGCCGCCCTTGACCGGCGTGCCCCGCGACAGATCCACCCCCAGCGAGGTGCCGTAGAGATTCTGCTCCAAATCGTGAACGGCAATGGCATTGCCCCCCAGCAGTGCCTGCACATAGCCTTCGCGGATGAGGGTGGCCAAGTGGGATCCGCCGCCTGTGTGGATGACCACCGGCCCTGCCACCACCACCGTTTTGCCGCCCCGCTCCTTGATTTGCCGCAGCTCCCAGGCAATCTGCTCCACCAGGATCTCCACCCGCCGCTCGCTGGAGACCCCCGATCCCATAAAGGTGAACTCCTGGGAAGAGCGCTCTTTGCTGGCCTGGCGCACGGTGCGGATCCCTTCCACCCCACACACCACGGCATCCCCCACCTGCAAATCTCGAATCAGGGTGCAATAGGCTGAAAACTCCGTCTTGCCATTGCAATCGGATCCCTTGACCACGATCACCCCATCCATGCGCTGCCGCTGCACCGGGATCCACTGGCCGGCCACCCGCACCTGCGTGGGATAGATGGTGGTGACATAAAAATCGTCGGGCGCTACCCCTGCTTTCTCTACCCGCTCCAGACGGGCATCTTGCTGGGTTTCCTCCGAGAGACGGGCCCCCTGCTCGATCAAGGCGCTGAGAATGGTGTCCAGGGTCTCTTCGGTGGGAGCGGAAACGGCCAGTTCCACCGTGGAAGTGCTCTGCCGTTTTTCCCCAAGTTGAAACTTGAGGATCTGGAAGCTGCCGCCATTGTCGACAATGCAATCGACGGCTCTGGTGAGCAGGTCGCTGTCCACCAAGTGTCCCTGGAGGGTCACCGTCCGGCTGAGCACCGTGGCCACCGGATCGGTTTGGGGAGCCACCGTCTCGTCGAGGCGCAGCGTCAGGCACTTGGCCGCCCCACCAGCTTTCAGGAACTCCGTCAGCTCCGTCTGCACCACCGCAAATCCCCGCTCCTGTAGGGCGGCTTCCAGCTCTGGGCTGACCCGATTCACCAAGATCGTGCCGTTCACATCCACGGCATTGCAGGCAAAGTGAATGGCATCCGCCTCCTGAACCGGGATCCGCTTTTCGGGGGGCACCCGCATCTCGATCAGGCGGTTGGAATAAGCATCAAAAGCCGGCGGGTAATAGAGCAAATAGCCTTCGGAGAGGGGGCAGAAGCAGGTGTCCAGGTGGTAGAACCGCTCGTCCACCAGCCGCAAAGACAACACCTCGATCCCCAGCCACTTGGCCAAGTAGGGGTGAGACTCCAACATGGAGCGAAAGCCGTAGCCCGCCCACAGCCAGCGCCCTGCCCGATCCAACAGAGCATCTCCCGCCCCCTCAAAAGCCAGGGCTGGCGGCAGCTCATAGACGGTGTAGCCCTGTTCCTCAAACCAAGCCTTGAAATGGGGCTGTTCCCCCTGCCGCTCTGGGTGATAAAAACGGCTCAGCACCACCTTGGATCCCAGAATGAGCCCGGCATTCGCCGTAAACACCATATCCGGCCATCCCGGCACCGGCTGGATCAGCTTCACCTCCGCCCGTTGCGAGAGATGCGAATAGAGAGCCTGCCACTGCTGCAGCGCCCGTTCTCGCGAAGAGCGGTGAACATTCCCCACCATCCAGGGGTTGATCACATAGTCCACCTCGTAGTGATCGGGTGGGCACATCAAATACCGAATGGCACCAGGCATAGATCTCAGAGCGCAATCTGCAGCAGGGCATCCCCTAGATTAGCAGTTGCGTGAGCAGCATCCTCAAGAATCATGAAAGAATCATTATTTGTGGGAATCTTTCGCCAGCTCCGGCTGCAGTGGGCTGGGATCGGCAATGTTGGGCAACTCCAGACAGTAGCCCGCCCCATAGACGGTTTTGATGTACTGGGGGTGGCGGGGATCCGGCTCCAGCTTGGTGCGCAGGTGGCGGATGTGAACACGGATGGTCTCGATGTCGTCGTCGGGCTCGTAGCCCCACACCTCCTGCAGGATTTCGCTGGGGGAAACGGTCTGCCCATGTCGCTGCATCAGACAGTGGAGCAGGTCAAACTCCAGGTGGGTGAGCTTGATCGTTTTGCCGAACCACAACGCCTCAAAGCGCTCCGGCACCAGCGTGAGAGGGCCATAGGTGAGGATCTCCCCATGCTTGGCCGCCTGTGGGATCCGGTCTGAGCGACGCAGCAGGGCCCGCACCCGCACCAGCAGCTCCTGCACCTCAAAAGGCTTGGTCAGGTAGTCGTCGGCACCGGCATTAAAGCCCTCGATCTTGTCCTGGGTTTGGCCGAGGGCGGTGAGCATCAAAATCGGGATCTCGCTGGTGCGCTCCTCCCGCCGCAAGCGCTGACAAACGGTCAGGCCATCTACCTGGGGCAGCATCAGGTCGAGGATGATCAGATCGGGGAGAACTTGCAGAGCCAGTGCTTGTCCGCGCACCCCATCGGTGGCCTTCACAACCTCGTAGCCCGCCAACTCCAGATTGATGCGCAGGATATCCAGAATCGAAGGGTCGTCCTCAATAATGAGTATGCGAGCCATAGCCGGTTGCAGCCCAAACTGCGGATAAAACGTTTTGTTAAATGTGCTAACAAAGAGCCGAAGCTTTACGACTGGAAGTTTACTTAATTTTAGCCTCATTGCAAATCTTACTGCGAAGTTAACCCGCAGGGTTGCCCAGCCCGGAGCCGGATGCAGGGGAAACTTTTCAACCCGTTTGGGGCAAATGGGTGCGTTTTTAAGGCCTACGGCCCGCTATCGCGAACGGATCTCCCTTTGGGGGAAGTGCTCCGCACCGCTGGCGCGAACGCGGCGATGAGGCGGCGGGTGTAGTCTTGCTGCGGCTGCTGGTAGATCTGGGAAGCGGGGCCAAGCTCTTCGATGCGGCCCCGGTTCATGACCATGATGCGGTCGCTCATGAACTTGACCACGCTCAGGTCGTGGGAGATGAACAGGTAGGCCAACCCCAGTTCCTCCTGCAGATCCTTGAGCAAGTTCAGCACCTGGGCCTGCACGGAGACATCCAGGGAAGACACTGCCTCATCGCAGACGATCAGGCGGGGCTCCGAGGCCAGGGCGCGGGCAATACAGATCCGCTGCCGCTGTCCTCCGGAAAACTGGTGGGGCAGGCGATCTAGCGCTTCCGGATCCAACCCTACCCGTTCAAACAGGCGTTGGGCCCGTGCTCGTCGCTCAGCAGCATTTCTCCCAATCCCGTGCAGGGCCATCGGCTCTATGACGCTGGCTCCCACACTCATGCGCGGATCCAGTGAGGCTGCCGGATCCTGAAAGATCAGCTGAATCTCGCGGCGGAGACGACGTAAGCGTTGGGGCGGCAAGCGGAGCAGCTCCTCGCCGTCGTAGATCACCTGGCCAGAGCTGGCACGGACCAGGCGCAACAGGGTTCGCCCCAGGGTGGTTTTGCCGCAGCCGGATTCTCCCACCAGCCCCAAGGTCTCTCCGGGGTAGAGGTCAAAGGTGATCCCATCCACGGCCCGGATCTCGCCCACCTGGCGGCCAAATGGCCCTCGACGGACGGCGTAGTGGGTTCGCAGATCCTGCACCTGCAACAGGGGGGGCTGACTGTACAGCCGGCGCAGCCGTTCTTCCTCTAAGGACTCCGTCCCGCTTACGCGAACGGCAGCCGGGATCTCCACCTGCTGCCACTGCTCCTCTGGGGATCCCCCTTTTTCCAGAAAATCCTGGACGGTGGGCAACCGCCGCAACCGCCGCTCCAACACCGGGCGACAGGCCAACAGGCCGCGGGTGTAGGGATGCTGGGGATCCCGAAAGATCTGCTCCACCGATCCCTGTTCCACAGCTTGGCCCCGGCGCATCACCACCACCTGATCTGCCAGTTCGGCCACCAAATTGAGATCGTGGGTGATGAAGAGGATGGCCATCTGCCGGTGCTGCTGCAGCTCCCAGAGCAGGCGCAGGATTTCCGCTTGCACCGTAACATCTAGAGCGGTGGTCGGCTCATCGGCAATCAACAGTTGGGGATTGGAGGCGATGGCACAGGCGATGGCCGCCCGTTGGATTTGGCCGCCGGAGAGCTGATGAGGGTAGCGCTCCAGCATCTGGGGAGAAAGCTGCACCTCCTCAAACAGGCGAATGGCTTGGGCGCGGATCTCCGCCGGGCTCAGGGAGGTGTTGGCCCTCAAGGTTTCCTGTAACTGCTGGCCACAGGTGTAGAGGGGGTTGAGGGCGGTGCTCGGCTCCTGGAAAATCATGGCGATCTGGGATCCGCGATAGCGCCGCCGTTGCCGGGGATCCAACTGCAGCCAGTCCACCGTTCCGTTGGGGCCCTTGAAGAGGATTTTGCCCTCCACCCGGGCCGAGCTGGGCAGCAGATCAATCAGCGTCAGGGCGGTCATGGTTTTGCCGGATCCCGACTCCCCCACCAGGCCTAAGGTCTGGCCGATCCCGATCTGGAAAGACAGCCCGTCCACCACCGGGGATCCCGAGGGCTCGCCAGCTGCACGGCTGGGCAAGAAAACCCGCAGCCCTTGTACGGTCAGCAAGGCAGAATCGGCAGCAGGAACAGCCTCGATCATGGCGACGAAAGCGCTCCGCACCGCTGGCGCGAACGCATTAGGGGAATTGGCAGGATTATAGACTACCGCCCCCGCCTTGGCCTCCAAAGTGCTCCGCACCGCTGACCAAAAGGCGCGGCAAGCCCCGTCCTTCAGGGCAGGGAAGGATAGCGCCGACCATAGCCGACGCCCTTTAAAAACGCAGTGTCGGCCATGTGAATATCGTTGTCATCACGCATAGGCCAAGAATACGATTGAGCGGTGCAACGACTTCA
>NZ_JBSSDE010000065.1:2500-4690 GCF_054060435.1 Thermostichus sp. MS-CIW-34
GAAATCACGTTTGTTTTCTTTTCCTGCGGCTACTAAGATGTTTCAGTTCGCCGCGTTCGCCCCTTTGGCCTATGGATTCAGCCAAAGGTGACAAGGCTTGCGCCTTGCCGGGTTGCCCCATTCGGGAACCTGCGGATCACCGCTTTTGTCCAGCTCCCCGCAGCGTTTCGTCGGTAACACGCCCTTCCTCGCCTCTGCGTGCCTAGGTATCCACCGTGCGCCCTTAACTGACTTGACCTTTTCACCTCACGTAACATTGGTGTTCTACCTGCCTCATGCCCCCAGGTTGCTGCTGCTTCCCCCAAGCCAAGGCTCGGAGGGCTCAACCCAGAAGCATGCTGCTCTCTTGCTATGCAGTTTTCAAAGTGCTGGCCGGCTCAACCCGGCTGGAGGCTTGTGCTCGGACCCAAACCCCTAGCCCGGTCGTCAACCTATCCAACTGGAGAACCCCTTCCCGGCTCCTCACCAAAGTGGTGGAGGTAAGCGGACTCGAACCGCTGACTTCTGCCGTGCAAAGGCAGCGCTCTACCAGCTGAGCTATACCCCCAATCCAGACTGCACCCACCCTCTGGCTTTGCCCTCAGCTTGGCCAGCTCGCTTCTAGCTTGCTAGCTCTCCCTTCTCCAGGACAAACAGTGGGCCATCCTGGACTCGAACCAGGGACCTCACCCTTATCAGGGGTGCGCTCTAACCACCTGAGCTAATAGCCCTCCCCTCGGTTCCCCTCCAGAACCCCAGTCAACCATCCCTTCAACCCCGACCGACCTGGGATAACCTTTGCTGGCCTGAGGGTGGCCTGACTCCTCTCAGATGCCCCAAGGTAGGTCTCCCTAAAAGGAGGTGATCCAGCCGCACCTTCCGGTACGGCTACCTTGTTACGACTTCACCCCAGTCACCAGCCCTGCCTTCGGCGGGTGCTCCGACTTCGGGCATGGCCAGCTCCCATGGTGTGACGGGCGGTGTGTACAAGGCCCGGGAACGTATTCACCGCAGCATGCTGATCTGCGATTACTAGCGATTCCGCCTTCACGCAGGCGAGTTGCAGCCTGCGATCTGAACTGAGACGCGGTTTTTGGGATTGGCTCACGCTCGCGCGCTCGCGACCCTTTGTCCGCGCCATTGTAGCACGTGTGTAGCCCAGGGCGTAAGGGGCATGCTGACTTGACGTCATCCTCACCTTCCTCCGGTTTGTCACCGGCAGTCTCCCTAGAGTGCCCAACTCAATGCTGGCAACTAGGAACAAGGGTTGCGCTCGTTGCGGGACTTAACCCAACATCTCACGACACGAGCTGACGACAGCCATGCACCACCTGTGTCCGCGCTCCCGAAGGCACCCCCACGTTTCCGCAGGGTTCGCGGCATGTCAAGCCCTGGTAAGGTTCTTCGCGTTGCATCGAATTAAACCACATGCTCCACCGCTTGTGCGGGCCCCCGTCAATTCCTTTGAGTTTCACACTTGCGTGCGTACTCCCCAGGCGGGACACTTAACGCGTTAGCTCCGACACTGACCGGGTCGATACGGCCAACGTCTAGTGTCCATCGTTTACGGCTAGGACTACTGGGGTATCTAATCCCATTCGCTCCCCTAGCTTTCGTACCTCAGCGTCAGTTGAGGCCCAGTTGCGCGCTTCCGCCTCAGGTGTTCTTCCCGATCTCTACGCATTTCACCGCTACACCGGGAATTCCCGCAACCCCTACCTCACTCTAGCCGGTCAGTTTCCAGGGCCTTCCCACAGTTGAGCTGTGGCCTTTAACCCCAGACTTGACCAGCCGCCTACGTACCCTTTACGCCCAATAATTCCGGATAACGCTTGCCTCCTCCGTCTTACCGCGGCTGCTGGCACGGAGTTAGCCGAGGCTTATTCCTGGGGTACCGTCAGCTTTCGTCCCCCAGAAAAGAGGTTTACAACCCAAGGGCCTTCCTCCCTCACGCGGTATTGCTCCGTCAGGCTTGCGCCCATTGCGGAAAATTCCCCACTGCTGCCTCCCGTAGGAGTCTGGGCCGTGTCTCAGTCCCAGTGTGGCGGGCCATCCTCTCAGACCCGCTACGGATCGTCGCCTTGGTAGGCCATTACCCCACCAACTAGCTAATCCGACGCAGGCTCATCCTCAGGTGGATTGCTCCTTTCAGCTTCCGCCTGTATGGGGTATTAGCAGCCGTTTCCAGCTGTTATCCCCCGCCTGAGGGTA
>NZ_JBSSDE010000066.1:0-3421 GCF_054060435.1 Thermostichus sp. MS-CIW-34
TTGACGGGGCGGTTTTTCTGTTGGGCAACTTTACGGGCGCCGGCCAGCCGTCTGCAGACCTGCTGAGCCAAGTTACTGGACAAGTCGAACCGGGCGCGGATTTCGCGGTAGCACAGAGACTGAAGCTTAACGGCGTTGACGACTTTCTCCGGCGTGTTCTGGTTGACCCAGTTCAAGGCTTGGCCAAAAGCCTCCAAAGTCGCGTCCAATTTGGCGGCTTGCGACTGGGACACCTTGAGCTTGCAGGATACGGTCAGGACTTGGGTCATAGTTCTATCATAACTTCCGCATTCCTCCCGGCACTGACCCTACGGGTACAGTGCGGGGCTCCTGCGATTTCTAGCTGAGTTCGTCTAGCAACGACGGGAGGAGCCGCCCGAAGAGTGGCGAGAAGAGCTGCCCCCCGATGAAGGGCGGGAGGAGGAGCCGAAAGAGCCAGAAGAGCGCGAGGAGCCGCCACAACAGGAGCTTGCAAAGCTTGGATCTGGTTTTGCAGTTGTCTGCAGCGACGCTGCCTGCGCCAGTACATTGTGCCGCCGATTATCCCTGCAGCACCTGCCCCCACCCCTACCAACGGCCAGGGCGAAGGGGGAGGCGGGTAGGTCATGCCTCTGTTGAATTGCTGCCCGGCGCTGCAGCCGGCCTGACCGCGTCAGCGCTGCAGTTCCCCCCCCAGCGCTTTGCTCCTGACGCCAGCTGTCCCATGGGCTATTTTTGCTGGGGATCCCTTCCGATGGCGCGATAGGGCGAGCCACCCCAGTTTCAAGGCCGGCCCCAGCACCTGCCAGCCGCGAAACCGAACCACCAGGGATCCCTGTCCGCACCAGCCGATGCGGGTGAAGGTCAAGCGCAGGTGTTGAGCCAACTGAGGGGGTAGAGCGGCGATTAGTCCCAAGCATTGCCCCGTCAAAGCCGGATCGGCAAAGCCAATTTCCACCCCTCCTTGCCAAGATTGGATGTGGAGCTGCTTGCCCAGCTTCCACAGGTAGGGCCAATCTCTGGGGGAGCAACGTTCTCCCCGCTGCGCCGGCCAACGGCCGCGAAGGCGCAGGGATCCCCAACGCCATTCCCAACCACGGCGGCTGCCCCGCACAGTCCACCCCCCCCACCCGTGCCATTTCCAGATCCAGGCGAGGGGTCCCTGCCAGGGTTTGCGGTAGCGCAGAATGAGCTGTTGAGGCCAGAACAAGAGAGTTCCCACAAAGACGGCCAGCAGCAATCCCAAAGGACTCCGTCCCGCTAACGCGAACAGCTTGAGCACCGACTGGGATCCTCCGCGGTCAATCCATAGCGGGCCAGAAAACGGGGCAAATCGACCACCAGGCAGGTGTAGGATCCCTGCATCACCAGCCGCTCCTGCTGGGTGATCTCCACGTGAAACCGAATGCGTCTTCCCTCCACTGCCACGACTTCGACCCGCATCTGCAAGGGATCCCCCGCCACCGCTGCCGACCGATGTTCCAAGGCAAAGCGGATCCCGACCGCCGCTTCCTCCGGCTCGTAGAAGGGCTGCAAGGTGGTGTGGCTGCACCGCTCGATCAACGTCAACAAAGCCGGGGATCCGATCACCTTCACACCGGGGTTGCCCAGGGCTGCAGCGGTTTGTTCCGGGCCGAGGATCCCCTGCCAGGTGCCGAGGGTGCCCAGGGGAACAGGTTTCATCAGCGGGCGGGGGCGCGCATTCTCCCAGAGTGCCATAGGCTCCAGCCTTGCCAGAGCAGGAGAATCAACGCCAGGATCCCGACCACCCCGGCCAGCACCAGCGCCCGTTCCCAGCGGGTGGCATGGAAGCCGGTTACCGTCCAATCGCGGCTGAGGTTGGATCCCAGAATGGCAAGCACAGCCAGGCCCAAACCTCGGATCCCCAGAGATTCCGCCCCTCTTCCCTCCTGCTGCAGGAGGATGGGCTGCAGCGCCGCCAGGATCAAGGCGGTGGTCAAGGCTCCCAACAGGAAGGCCGCTTGCGGCTGAGCGTGAATGAAGTAGCCCACCCCCACCGGCAGAGCCAGGCTGGCCAGCGTCAGAGCGATCCCCGTCTGCAGGGGTTTGTCTGGCCCGTATAGCCAGTGAATGAGCGCCGCCAGCGCCATGCCCGCCATGCCCAGGTACAGCGCCGCCGACACATAGGGTTGGGTGAGGTCGATCCCGGCAACCTGCAGGTTGAACTGGTGCAACAGGTTTTGCAGCAGAGGGCGGGCCGACAAAAACAAAGCGGCCATGGCCCCCCAACGGCTGGGAAAAGCCAGACATCCCAGCCCCAAGAGGGCCGCCCCGTAGGATCCCCCCAATCGCAGCGCCAGCAGCGCTCCTCCCCCCACCAGCGTTAGGCCCACACAGGCCCGCCAGAGCAGCCGTCCTTGTTGCTCGGCAACGCTGACGCGACCGGCTAAAGCCTCCGGCCCGCTGACATGAGCAGGTTCCCCTGCCAGCGCGGGGATCCCCTGTCCCATCTGGTTTTCCAAGGCAAGCAAGGCCCACGAGAGCAGCACCCCCACCCCGTAGAGCAAGGCCCAGAAGGGATCCTGGTATAGGCCGTTGCGGGTCAAGGCCAAGGCCAGCGCCAGCGCCACCAGCCACCCCACCCCATGCCCCACTGCCGACAGCAGCCCGGGGGAGTCTTCTGAGGCGGTCAAGAGCGGCACAGTGCCTGCCACCAAGCTGAGGGCGGCCAGCCCCACCGGCAACAGCACCTGCCAAGGGAGATCCGGCTGGGATCCCATCTCCAGCAGGCGAGATCCCCAGGTTATGGCGGCAATGCCGCTCCACCCCTGGCCCAGCGCCATCAGCAAGGACAGAGCTTCTGTTTCGGCCAAGACCCCCAGCAAAGGGATCCCCACCAAGCCCATCCCCAGGCCGCAGCCCCACAGAAAGAGCATTCCATGTTGCTCCGCAACGCTGATGCGACCGGGGGAGCCGATAGCCAGACTTTGCCAGGCCGCCAAACTGAGCAACAGCACCACCAGCCCTTGCCCGGCCCGACCGCAGCCACTCAACCCCAGTAAACCCACCCCCACCAGGCCCCCCAACAACAAAGCCAGGGGGATCAGATCCGGCAACTGACCCAGCCAGCACCCCAGCGCCGCCAAGGCCACCAAGCCCAGCCCCACTGCCGGTTGCCAGCGGCGAACGGATCCCCAGCGGCGGTAGCGAATTGCTTCCAACAGCAAGACCACCAAGCCAATCGCAGCCGCAATCGCCAAAACTCCACCCAGCACGTGCTCCCTCCTTTCAAGCCCTGCACCAACTATCGCCTATCGCTGTCCGGTCATCATCGCCATTCAGCTAGAAATCGCAGGAGCCCCGCACTGTACCCGTAGGGTCAGTGTCGGGAGGAATGCGCTTTGATGAAGTACAATGAACTTATGAGCCAAGTCCTGACCGTCTCCTGTAAGCTCAAGGCGTCCCAGTCGCAAGCCGCCAA
>NZ_JBSSDE010000067.1:0-2993 GCF_054060435.1 Thermostichus sp. MS-CIW-34
AAACAGAAAGATCAACTGGTAGTAATCCGTACTGAACATATTATACATTATTTTCAGTATAGTTGAGCTTATTATTGACTAGAGTCATGCTCTTTCGCTTTAGCGGTGCGGAGCGCTCTGCGTCAGCATGAGTGCGGGTAGTTTACTAGAGGCGCTGGATGGCAACAGGAACTTGGGGAGTGGCAATGGTGCAAGTCGAGGTGTTGGCAGAACAGGCACAAAGCTGTGCCCGGCGGCTGGGGATCCCTCAGTTTGATCTCTACGGGGCTCAAGTGGATGAAACCAGCGTGCAGGTAGATCATGGGGAACCTCGCCAGGTCAAGGCTTCCCACCGCTGCAGCGTGACGGTGCGGGCCTGGAACGACCAAGGGCAGGTGGGAGTAACTTCCACCACCGATGTGGATGAGGCGGGGCTGGAACTGGCCCTGCAAACGGCCTTTGAAGCCAGCCATTTTGGCGTGCGGGAACATGCCCCTCAATTCAGCCCGGAAGCCACTCTGCCCATTGCCCAGCCTTGTAACGACAAAGGGCCGTTGGCTTTGGCCGGCGACTTGTTGGAACAGTTGGTGGCTGCCGAAAAGGCACTCCTGGGATCCCATCCCGCCATTCAGGGGGTGCCCTACAACGGCCTAGCGCAGCGGCAGATCAACCGCTTCTACCTCAATAGCCACCAAGCCCTACGACAAGAGGAGCATACCCTCGCTTCGGTTTTTCTCTACAGCAAGGCAGAGCAAGAAGGACGCAAACCCCGCAGCGCCGGAGCCATGCGAGTGGCTCGCAGCCTGGATGAGTTGGATATCCAGGGTTGTGTGCAGGAAGCTGCTGAGAAACTGATTAGCCATCTGGAGTACGAGCGGATCCCCTCTGGAAAATACACAGTGGTCTTTTCCGGAGAAGCCTTTTTGAGTTTGTTGAGCGCCTTCTCCAATGTGTTCAATGCCCAAAACATTTTGGACAACCAAAGCCTGTCCACCCCAGAATCCCTGGGCAAGACCATTGCCTCGCCTCTCCTATCGGTGTGTGACGATGCCCTACACCCGACCAATGTGGGAGCGATCAGCTTTGATGGCGAAGGCACCCCCACTCGCCGCGTCCCCCTCATCACCAATGGAGTCTTGACCCACTTTTTGCACAGCGCCGGTACAGCCAAGCGCCTAGGAGCCCAGCCCACAGGCCACGCCAATATCGGCGCCAAGGTCACAGTTGCCGCCCACTACTACCATGTATTTGCCGGGGCACCGCCGGAGAGCACCTATGACTTGGCTACGGCTGAAAATGTGGTTTGGATCGATGAGCTGCAAGCGCTTCATGCCGGCGTTAAGCCCCTACAGGGATCCTTCTCGCTGCCGTTTCAGGGGTGGTGGGTACGCCAAGGAGAACGCATCAGCATCGAAGCGGCCACGGTGGCCGGAGACTTTCTGGAGTTGTTGAAGTCGATTTTCTACGTCGAGCCCGAGCCGCAAGTCACACCGGGTGGGCTGTGTCCCCGCATCTGGGTTGCCGATCTCTCCATTACCGGCCAATAACCTTACTTTCAACTCATGAAACTGACCCGCATCGACCTCAACAGTTGGCTCATCCACACCCGGGAGCAAACCTTCCTATTGGATCCGTGGCTGGTGGATCCCCTGGTGTTTCTGGGGATCCCCTGGTTCATCCGCCTGGAGCACCGCCAGCCGCTCCCTTTTACGCCGGAGACCTTGCCCAAAATCGACGGGATCCTCCTCAGCCAAGCCCAGCCGGATCACTGCCACCCACCAACGTTGCAGCGCCTGGATAAGCGGATCCCCGTTTTGGCTTCGCCGGCTGCAGCCAGAGTCGTGAAGAGTCTGGGATTTGCAACGGTTCAGGCTCTGGATCCCTGGCAGTCCGCTCAGTGGGGGGATCTGCGGGTCACAGCCATTCCCGGTGCGCCCCTAGGGCCTGTCCGTGAGCTGGGCTATCTGCTGGAAGAGGTGTCCTCTCAGACACGGCTTTACTACGAGCCTCATCTGTCCCAGCCGGATGTCCGCCCGCGGCTGCAGCAGGAGTTTGGCTCCATCCATACCCTACTGATTCCGGTGGTGGGGCAGATCTTTCCCCTCTTGGGAGAGGTGATCATGGGGCCAGAGCGGGCCCTGGAGGTGGTGGCAGCCCTACGCCCCCAGCAGGTGATCCCTACGGCGATGGGAGAGGTGGACTACCACGGGTGGTTTGCCGCCCAGATCCGCCCCTTGGGCAGCCTGCAGGAGTTTCGAGAAAAGCTGGCAGCCTTGAATGCCGCCACGTCCCAATCCATCCAGTTGTGTTGCCCCGCCCCTGGGGAAACGGTGTCTCTTTCTGTCGTGGCCAAGACATGAGCCTTCCTTCCCAAGCCCCGCCTGATCTGGTGACCATCTTGCGGGCAGATTATGCTCGCTTTCCCAAAAATCAAACTTATTCGATTTACGATCCCCAGGTTTACTTCCGGGATCCCCTCAACGAGTTTCGCGGCTTGGATCGCTATCGCCGCATGATCGAGGGGATAGGTCGTTGGCTACAGGATATCCGTCTCGATCTGCAGGATATTCGGCAAACCGGCAACCAGATCCGCACCGAGTGGATCCTAAGCGGTTCTTTGGCTTTGCCTTGGCGTCCCCGCCTGTGCATCCCCGGCTGGACAGAGATGCAGATCAATGAGACGGGGTTGATCGGATCCCATGTTGATTACTGGCGGTGCTCCCGCTGGGAAGTGCTGCTGCAAATGTTTCGGCCTGGGGAGCCCAAAGGATCCCGTTAATAGCTTCCATCCTCTGCTAGGATCACAAAGCTGACTTTTTAGCTCTCTGGAAAGTCGCCCCTATTCTCAATCTGGAGAGATGGCCGAGTGGTCGAAGGCGCAGCACTGGAAATGCTGTGTGGGGCAACTCACCGTGGGTTCGAATCCCACTCTCTCCGCTGGAACTTGTTTGTGAGAGCAACTCACCGTGGGTAAGGCCATCCGGCCCGCTGGCGCGACCGAATCCCACTCTCTC
>NZ_JBSSDE010000068.1:0-2834 GCF_054060435.1 Thermostichus sp. MS-CIW-34
AGAAATTGGAAACACTAACTAGGGTAATCTCCATATGTAACTCCTCCCTTATCGGGATAGTTCCCCCTTCGGGGGGATCCCTAGAAATTGGAAACCAACATTAGAGTGAAGGGGCTTTCTGCCTCGATCTCGATGTTCCCCCTTCGGGGGGATCCCTAGAAATTGGAAACAACACGACGCTGCCCATACTTAGGGTAGACTAGTACTAGTTCCCCCTTCGGGGGGATCCCTAGAAATTGGAAACAGCAAGAGCACGTGTTGCAACTAAAACTACAGCAAAGTTCCCCCTTCGGGGGGATCCCTAGAAATTGGAAACATTTTCTGGCTGTGGCGGAGTGACTACCGGATTTAAAGGTTCCCCCTTCGGGGGGATCCCTAGAAATTGGAAACTAAAAAATAAAAATTTCTGTAGTAGTATTACCGGAACAGTTCCCCCTTCGGGGGGATCCCTAGAAATTGGAAACTCGCAACTACTACTGGAACTACTCTAAGAACAAATGGGTGGTTCCCCCTTCGGGGGGATCCCTAGAAATTGGAAACCTTACCCCAAAGAGGGGCAAGTGCTTGCGTATGGCTGCCCGATAGTTCCCCCTTCGGGGGGATCCCTAGAAATTGGAAACAATTCCGCCACCGATCCTGGCTATACTGAGGACACGCTCACCCAAAGTAGGGGTGAGCTTTCACTCGGCAGCGATTCACATGAGTTTTTGGAAGGGCCTGTTCGGGTCAGCAGGAGCTGCTACAACCAAAGAGCCGGCGCAAACAGCTAGGGCCGACCGTCGCCAGGAAACGGTGGTGGTACGAGGGGAGACAATCCTCTTCAGCTTGGATCCCAACTTGGATCTGTACGAGCTAGAGGAGCTCTGCGATGCGGTGGGGTGGTCGCGTCGCCCCATTCACAAGGTGAGAAAAGCCCTGCAGCACAGCTTTTTGGTGGTGTCGATGTGGCAGCAGCGGGGCAGCTACCGTCGCCTCATCGGCTTTGCCCGGGCAACGTCCGACCACGCTTTCAATGCCACCATTTGGGATGTGGTGGTTCATCCCGATTTCCAGGGTAGGGGTCTGGGCAAGCGGCTGATGGAAAAGGTGATCCACGAGCTGCGCGCCCGAGACATCAGCAACATCACCCTTTTTGCCGATCAGGGAGTGGTCAGCTTTTACGAACGGCTGGGCTTCACCGCCGACCCTGAGGGGATCAAAGGCATGTTCTGGTATCCCCGCTAGCGTATGGCCCCTGTGGTGATTTTGCCCGGTTATCTGGCGGGTGCGTCGGAGTATGAGCCCCTGCGCCAAGAGCTGGAAGCCCGCGGCTATGCGGCACGGGTGGTGCCGTTGCAGGTGCGCAGTTGGTTTCCCACGCTGGGGGGAAGGCCTGTCACTCCCATCCTGTGGGCCCTTCGAGAGACCATCCAAAAGACCTGCGCTGAGTTTGGGGTTGACCGAGTTAACCTGGTGGCCCACTCCGCCGGCGGCTGGATTGCCCGCATCTACCTGGGATCCGTGCCCTATGGGGGACAGGTGTGGCAGGGGCGGGAGCAGGTCGCTGCGCTGATTAGCTTGGGATCCCCCCACACCAGCCGGGAGCGCTGGACGAAGCGCAATTTGGACTTTGTCAACACCCACTATCCGGGGGCCTTTTGGCCCGAGGTCAAATATGTGTGCGTGGCGGGCAGGGTCATCCAGGGGCAGAGGTTGAGTCTGGGATCCCTGTGGCGACAGGAGCATTATCTGGCTTGGCTGGCCTACAACAGCTATTGGCTCACGGCTGGACAGGGGGAATTGTGGGGCGATGGCATTACCCCCATCGAGGCTGCCCACCTGCAGGGGGCTGTTAACCTCACTCTGCCCAACTGCTACCATTCCGGTCGGGGTGGACGGCGCTGGTATGGATCCCCCGAGGTGGTGGAAACTTGGGCTCAGTATCTGGCTTAGGGCCGGGGTTTAGCTGCCAGGCTTGCTTGGGTCGCCGAGGGAAGTCTCGGGCAAAGAGGCGGCCGATTGGCGGCGTTCCTGCTGACGCCGGGCGGCTTTTACCATCTCCTCGACCACAGCCCGCGCCTGCTTCATGCGATCCAAACTGCTGCGATAGAGCTCCAGATCTTTTCTCACCCGCTCTGTTGAAAAGGGCAGCTTGCTCACCACATTCTCCAAAAAGCGGCGGGTGCGTTCTTCTGGTTCTTCGTAAAGGGACTTGGCCACAACTTCATAGGCTGTGTAAAGGCCAACAGCTAAGACCCGGCTGTAGGCGTAGGGCGGCTGAGTCATGCGCTCCAAAATGGCTTTCAACCCACCCACATCTTCCGCCTCTGGCTTGAGACAGAGGAGATCAAGTCTTTGACGGGGATCCCCGCTTCCCATCAACTCCAGCAGATCGCGGGCATTCTTGCGCAACACCTCCGGCTTGAGGTGCAGAGCCTTACAGAGGGCGTTGAAAATGGCTTCTCGCTGCTCAGGGGGGTGATAGGCTTCCATCAGCCCGTCGTAGAGGGTGACCAGCCCCAAGGCAAAAAACGGATCGTAGACGAAGGTGCTGTTGACGGTGGTCAGGTGCAGCTCCACCAACAACTCCTCCACCACCCGGCGATAGACGGCGTTGATCGGGCGAGGGTAGGCGCTGAAAAAGGCCGCTTTGGTGGCGGAGAGGGTGCGAACAGGATTCACAGGCAGACAAAAATGAGCTTGAGGATGGCTTCTCTGTTTTTTTATTCTCACCTGTGCTGACCCTGAGGGCAAGCTGTGTTGACATCCTCCCCGGCCTGAAGGCTGGAGATTCCTACCACGCTGCGCATGGATGGCTCCTTGCGCAGTCGTCTCGGCGGGTTCCTGCTTCCGAC
>NZ_JBSSDE010000069.1:0-1647 GCF_054060435.1 Thermostichus sp. MS-CIW-34
TTCAAGTGTGGGCACTGTGGATGGGAAGGGGATGCGGACTGGAATGGGGCCAACATGATTGCCAAACTTGGGGCTGCCGTAAACCAGCCTAGAGGTCCGTGGTTGGCTTGCCAACTGCAGGGCTACCGTTCGCGCCAGCGGGCCGGAGGCCTTAAGCCCGCCCTGTACTGCGAAGTAGTCAGGGTCGGGTAGTTTACACCCATGGGGAGCCAGCTCCCGGCTAGCCCTTGCAGAGCCGATACACGGGCAAAGTGAAATGAAAGCTGCTGCCTTTGCCCAAGGAAGACTCCACCCAAATCTGGCCGTAGTGAGCGCGCACGATCCGTCGGCAGAGGGAAAGGCCGATGCCATAGCCCTCCTGCTGTTGATCCCGGGACAGACGGACAGAATCGGAGAAGATGCTCTCTTGGTCGGCTTCCGGGATCCCAGGGCCAGTATCGCTGACGGTCACCTGCACCTTTTGGCTGGTGCGATGGAGGACATCGAGGCGGATGGATCCCCCGGCAGGGGTGTACTTGATGGCGTTGTCCAGCAGGTTGAACAGAACTTGGCGGATCTTGTCGGGATCCACGTGAACAGAGGGCAGATCCACGGGAATATCCGCTTGAAACTGCAGCCGCTTGCCTTGAATGCGCGGCCATAGCTCCTCGATCACCGCCTGACACAAGCCGGGCAACTGGGTTTCTACGGCTCGAATCCTCAGCTCCGAGGCAGCGCCACGGGCCGACTCCAGGATATCGGTGATCATGCTGTCCATCTTGCGCAGTTGCTGGCGGGCGTGATCGAACAACTGCCGCTCCAGGGCTTTGTCCAGGGATCCCTCCCGCCCCTGCTGCAGGGTTTCGACCGCCAGAGCCGTGGCCGTCAGGGGGCTGCGCAAATCATGCACCAGCATGGCCAGAACGCGATCTTTGAAGTCCAACTGCTCCCGCAATTGGGCCCGCTCCTGCCGCAGCAAAAACACCTCTTCCGACATTTGCAACAGCGCCTCGGTGGTCGGAGGGGAGGCGGGATCCCGTCCTGCTCCTTCTTGATGGGCGGCCAAAGCCGCTTGGCCTTGCCAACGAGGCCACCACACTTCCAACTGCGTCGCCAAGTCTGCGCCCGCCAAAACTTGAGCGGGCAAGGGCTCAGCCTTGACCAGAGCCGGAGTGGCCACCAGCTTGTAATGCTCTGCCAGGTAGGGGTGCTCCTCCAGCGGCACCACTTCCAGTTGAGCAGGGTATTGGCCGGGCAACCCCTGGATGTGCTGGCGCAGATGCTCCTCAAGCTCGGCAACAACAGCTCGACTCTTGGCGAACAGCAGCAGGCGAATGACAGAACGAGCGGAGGTGAGGTCTGGCGAAGTCTGCATAGGCCAAAGTCCAGTCGCGTTAGCGATGCGTAGCATTAAAGCCAAGGGTTGGCGTTTCAGCAGCCGGGATTGCCGTGCGCTCGTTCGCGGAAGCGGACCGTAGGTCCAACCGTAGGAGCCATTGCTGCTTGTTCCTTCCTAACACCTAATCTTGGGAAAAGCTTAAGAAGCGACATGGAGTGTAACAAGAAAGACCTTTCAGCTAGAAATCGCAGGAGCCCCGCACTGTACCCGTAGGGTCACTGCCGGGAGGAATGCGCTTTGATGAAGTACAATGAACTTATGAGCCAAGT
>NZ_JBSSDE010000070.1:0-1238 GCF_054060435.1 Thermostichus sp. MS-CIW-34
CTCCGTCCCGCTAACGCGAATGGAAACAAACAGAATGCTATCGCTGCATAGTTGAACAGTGATGTTCAGCAGTGTTCAGCGTAAATGTATCAGGATCTTCAGCATGAACTCGAACCAGACTCCGCGGATCCCAGTCTTTCTGAAAAAGCAGCCCTCTTTCTGGTGTTGGCCGCGGTGGGCGCCATCGGAGCTTTGGTGGCCAAGCTCACCATTGTCAAGCTCACCATTGTCAAGCTCACCATTGTGGTGGGGCGCACCGTTCGCAAGGATTCCTATTTTCTCTCCCAGAGGGCTGGATTGGCGGATCCCTTTACACAGACTCAAGGACTGAGCGATTGCGGCGCTTCTGGGCAGCCTTGACCTTCTACACGGCCCTGCCTCTGGGGTGGGTCGGAGACTTGCCGTTTGAGGGCATTGCCGCCTGGCTGCCAGGGGTAGGTGTGTTGCTGGGCGGGATCCTCTACCTGGCTGGGATCCTGCTGCAGATTTTCCCCAATCCGGTGCGGGCCGCTTTGCTCTTGGCCCTGTGGGTTCTCTTGACCGGTGGGCTGCACCTGGACGGGGTGGCCGATACTGCCGATGGCTTGGCGATCAATGTCCACAAGAATCCTTACAAAGGGGATCCGGAACGGTCAACTGAGGATGGGCAAAAATCTGACTTGCAGGGATCCCGTCGCCGTCTGCAGGTGATGAGCGATAGCCACACCGGGGCCTATGGGGTACTGGCCTTGGTGCTGCTGCTGCTGCTGAAATTTGCTGCCCTGAGCAGCGTTCGAGCTTGGCCCCTCTTGCTGCTGGTGCCCGCCTGGGGGCGTTGGGGCCAGTTGCTCGCCATTGCCCTGTACCCCTACCTGCGAGAGCAGGGATCCGCCCGCTTCCTCAAAGACTCCACTTCCCTGCCGGGATCCCTGTGGCCGGGCACTCTGCTTGTGCTGGCCATCACCGGGGGGTTGGGCTGGGCTGGGATCTTGGCTTGGCCCCCTTTGCTGCTCTGGACGCTGGGATCCGCCCTGGGGGCTTGGGCCGTGGGCTACTGGATCTACCGCCAGTTGGGAGGGCACACGGGGGACACCTACGGGGCTACGGTGGAATGGTCAGAAGCGATAGCATTGCTGTGGGGATCCCTTATTGGGCCATCATGAATCTGATACATTTACGCTGAACACTGCTGAACATCACTGTTCAACTATGCAGCGATAGCATTCTGTTTGTTTCCATTCGCGTTAGCGGGACGGAGT
>NZ_JBSSDE010000071.1:0-1182 GCF_054060435.1 Thermostichus sp. MS-CIW-34
GGGGGATCCACCAATGCTGTTGAAGCGTCAGGTCAGGCCATCAGCCACGCACCGCAGGCGCTACCTCCACCGCCGCCAAATCCAGCGGGAAGTTGTGCGCATTCCGCTCGTGCATCACTTCCATCCCCAGGTTCGCCCGGTTCAACACGTCTGCCCAGGTCCCAACCACTCGACCGTTGCTGTCCACAATCGACTGGTTGAAGTTGAACCCGTTCAGGTTGAACGCCATGATGCTGATCCCCAGCGCCGTAAACCAAATCCCAATCACCGGCCAAGCCGCCAGGAAAAAGTGCAGGCTCCGGCTGTTGTTGAACGACGCATACTGGAAAATCAACCGGCCAAAATACCCGTGCGCCGCCACAATGTTGTAGGTCTCTTCCTCTTGCCCAAACTTGTACCCCAGGTTCTGAGACTCCTCTTCCGAGGTCTCCCGAATCAGGCTCGAGGTCACCAGCGACCCGTGCATGGCACTAAACAGCGCACCCCCAAACACGCCAGCCACGCCCAGCTGGTGGAACGGGTGCATCAGGATGTTGTGCTCTGCCTGGAACACCAGCATGAAGTTGAAGGTCCCCGAAATCCCCAGGGGCATCCCATCCGAGAACGACCCCTGCCCAATCGGGTAAATCAAAAACACTGCTGTGGCCGCTGCCACCGGCGCAGAGTAAGCCACCGCAATCCAGGGCCGCATCCCCAAACGGTAGCTCAGCTCCCATTCGCGTCCCATGTAGCAGAACACCCCAATCAAAAAGTGCAGCACAATCAGCTGGTACGGACCGCCGTTGTACAGCCACTCGTCCAGTGAGGCGGCTTCCCAAATCGGGTAAAAGTGCAGGCCAATGGCTGCCGAAGAGGGCACTACAGCCCCAGAAATGATGTTGTTCCCGTACAGCAAGGAACCGGAAACGGGCTCGCGGATGCCGTCAATGTCCACCGGCGGAGCCCCAATGAAGGCGATGATAAAGCAGGTGGTGGCAGTCAGGAGGGTGGGAATCATCAGCACCCCAAACCAGCCAATGTAAAGGCGGTTATCGGTGGAGGTGACCCACTCGCAGAACTGCTCCCACACGTTGCTGGTTGAGCGACGTTGGATAACAGTAGTCATGAGGACAAACTTCCCTAAGGAAGCGCGAAGATTGACAACCTAAACTTAAAACATCCGTTAAGTTTCGTCAACTACCT